>CAZJNL010000261.1:0-6809 GCA_964546515.1 uncultured Oscillatoria sp. | reverse complement strand
AGTTAGCCGTGCCAATCGCCAGCGCCGCCACAATCGTTCCCACCAGTTTACCAACACCGCCGGTGACTACCACCATAAAAGCGTCCACAACATAGTTCTGACCCGTATTTGGCCCTACCGAACCCAGCAAACTAATCGCACAGCCGGCAACCCCAGCCAGCCCAGAACCCAAGGCAAACGTCAGGGCGTCCACTTTTTCAGTGGGAATCCCCAAACACGAACTCATGTTGCGGTTTTGCGTCACCGCCCTTATCCGCAACCCCCAGACAGAACGCTGCAAAAACAGGTAAATGCCAGCAACACAAACAACCGTCAGCCCGATAATAAACAGCCGCGTATAGGGCATCTGAAAATTCCCCACCGGCAGCCCCCCTCGCAGCCAGCTCGGTGCCGTCACATCCACATTTTGGGCACCAAACCAAGGCTTCGTCACTGCCAATTGATAAGTCTGCCCCAAAAACGCGCCCGCCGCACCGGCAACCCCCAGCGACAGAGGCAGCATCACCGCCACCGCCCCCGTGCGAATTCGCTCAAAATCCGCTCGCCGCGACAGCACCCACAACGCCCCAAAAAACAGCCCGCAAAACAGCGCAATTCCAATCGCCATCACCCAGCTGACACTGCGCACAAACTGCTGCAAAATCAGGCTCACGCCCCAAGTCGCCAGCAGCGTTTCCAGCGGACGCCCGTAGAGAAAGCGAACCGCAACCCGCTCCAAAATTAACCCCGCCAAAGCCGCCACTGCGAAGGCACACACCAGGGCAAAGAAAATATAACCCTCAACCCAAGGCGCTCCCAGCATTTTGAAGCCATTTTGCACCACAAAAGTCGTGTAGGCTCCCAGCATCATCAGCTCGCCGTGAGCCATATTAATCACGCCCATCAGCCCGAATATGATAGCCAAACCCAGCGCCGCTATCAGCAGCACCGAGCCAATACTAATTCCATTAAACAGACCGTCTAATACTTGCAGCACCCGCTTTCTCCTTATAATAACCGCAGATGAACGCAGATAAACGCCGATAATTTATCTAAAATTTATCTAAAATTTATCTAAACCTATCTGCGTTTATCTGCGTGGCGGTTGAAAAATCCCAAATCCTTTCCTCCCGGATTTTCAGCTCGCCTTAAACTTACCGCCTTTAGCCGGATCTGACCAGTCGCAGGAAAAACCTTTCGTTTCTTTAACGAACTGATTCCAGGGCACCGGCTCCACTGCCTTAGGCGTAGAATAAACAATCTCAAACAATCCGTCATCCCGGACTTGTCCGAGCCGCACAAACTTGGACAGGTGATGGTTACTTTCCAATTTTACCAGACCTCCCGGCGCTTCAAACGTCTGTCCCAAGGCAGCTGCCCTCACCTTTTCCAAATCGTCAGCTGTCTTAGCTTTTTCCACCGCCTGCTTCCACAGGTAAACCATAATATAAGCCGCTTCCATCGGGTCATTCGTCACCCGGTCTTTACCATATTTCGCCTTAAAAGCTTCCACGAATTTCTTGTTTGTCGGTGTGTCCACCGTCATAAAATAGTTCCAGGCAGCATAATGGCCTTTTAGCGACTCAGTGCCGATAGCTTTGACTTCTTCTTCCGCAATGCTCACCGACATGGAGGGATATTTATCAGGCCCCAAACCGGCCCCCTGCATCTGTTTGAAGAAAGCCACGTTGCTGTCCCCGTTGAGGGTGTTAAAAATCACGCCCCCCTCTGGCAGTGCCGCCTTTATTTTAGCAATCAGCGGCGTCACTTCTTGGCTGCCCAGGGCCAGGTAGTCTTCGCCCACCACTTCACCGCCCTTGGCTTCCAGTTGCGCTTTGATGATCGTGTTCGCCGTGCGCGGGAAAACGTAATCAGATCCCACCAGAAAGAACTTTTTGCCCTTATTTTCCAGCAACCAGTCAACTGCCGGCTCGATTTGCTGGTTGGGGGCTGCGCCGGTGTAGAAAACATTCTTGGAACACTCTTGCCCTTCGTACTGCACCGGATACCACAGCATGTGGTTTTTCTGCTCGAACACCGGCAGCACCGCTTTGCGGCTGGCAGAAGTCCAGCAACCGAAAACAGTCACAACTTTATCCTGATCAATCAGCTTTTTCGCTTTCTCCGCAAAAGTTGGCCAGTCAGATGCGCCATCTTCCTGAATCGGTTCGATTTTCTTGCCCAGCACCCCACCGGCACTGTTGATTTCCTCAATCGCCAGCATCTCCGCGTCCACGACGCTCTTTTCACTAATCGCCATCGTGCCGCTCAGGGAGTGCAGTATTCCCACTTTTATCGTATTTCCGCTGCCGGCGGCTTTCGGGGGTGGAGAAGCCGTAGGAGTTGCCTGACTCCCTGTCTGTGCCGGCGGATTTTGACCGCAAGCCTTCAGCAGAATGCTAGTTCCCAGGGTTGCGGAACCATATACTAGGAATTTACGCCGGCCAAACCGCCTTGCCATACCGTCACTTACCCCGATTAAGTTTGCAGACATTGAATGTATCGTGTGATAGTAGGGCTGCGGTTTCCCCCGAAATTGTAATCTCCGCTACAAAATAGCGGTTTTCACCCCCCGCCGGCAAAAACTTAATTTAATCTTTAGAATTTGCCATCCCAGTAGGGTGCCGTACTCTCCCTAACGCACCCTACAAACTCCCCGCATGGAGACGGATAAAATCGCTCACAGCCTCCAGCCCTTCCCGCGTCTTTAAGTTGGTAAACACAAAAGGCTTGTCCCCCCGCATCTTTTTTGCATCCCGCTCCATAACTTCCAGGGAAGCCCCCACATAAGGAGCCAAGTCAATCTTATTAATTACCAGCAAATCCGATTTCGTAATACCCGGCCCACCTTTGCGAGGAATTTTGTCACCGGCAGCCACATCAATCACATAAATCGTCAAATCTACCAGCTCCGGACTGAACGTAGAAGCCAGATTATCGCCCCCACTCTCGACAAACACCAGGTCTAAATCAGAAAACCGCTGCTCCAGCTGTTCGATTGCTACCATATTAATAGAAGCGTCCTCGCGGATGGCGGTGTGGGGGCAGCCGCCGGTTTCCACTCCCACAATCCGCTCCGCATCTAGCGCCTGAGATCGAACTAAAAACTGCGCGTCTTCTTGGGTGTAGATATCGTTAGTAACAACAGCAATTTTATACTGCTGCCGCAGCGCTTTGCACAGGGCGTCAACTAAGGCTGTTTTTCCTGACCCAACCGGCCCGGCAATTCCCACACGAAAGACATTCATATTGATTTGAGATTTTATGTTTTATAGCAAGGGTATATGAGGGGTTTTAAACTGCCAAGACGCCTATAACGCCAAGAGTGTTAACTGCGAAATAGCCGCGCGTACAGGGTTTCATGGTTCATGCTCGCCAGCGACAATCCCCAGTATGTGCCGCACAGGTCGTCATCCTCTAAGGATACAATCTCTCGGGCAGCATTAATTAGGGAAGGATGCAAGTTAAGTAGCAGCTGCTGACCGGCTGTTTGGCCCAGGGGAATCAGTTTAACCCCGGCACCGATTAAATTCGACGCCCAGCTGTGCAAATAGCCCAGAATAGCGGCAAATTCGTCAATTTGCCAGTGAGCGGCTGCGATGCCGAAAGCAAGCGAAAAATTGCACGGACTCCCGCAAGCGCTCACCGGCACCTGCAACTGCGGCACCAGCGCCACCAGCAACCGGCTCAGAGCGCTGCCCATCTGCCAGCTTTGCTGGCGCAACTCTTCTGTTTCCCTCGTCGCAGTCGCCCAGGCATTCCAGTAAGCCAGAGCCGATCTGTCCCCGGTGCCGGCAGCCCTCAAGCCGCGCACCATCACCGCCGCCTCCAGCCGGATTGCCCCATCTCGCAGCTCGGACAACAGCCAGCGCTCCAAACTTTGCCGGCTGTCAATCGTGCCGGTGGCTGTCAGGGTTTCCAGCCCCTCGGAATAGCTGTATGCGCCCACCGGCAAAGCAGAACTTGCCAGCTGCAGCAAAGACAGGAGCGCAAATTCGTTCGTCATTATCATAAAACCTGTGAAATGTCAACACTGTAGCGTTAATAACGCGCCCTGCTGGCTAAGCGTGGCTGTGCCCATAAGCGCCGGTTTCGGGCTCAAAGGGAGCGACTTCCGAACGCACCTCAACTCCGAGCTGTTCCAGCATCGCCTTGATCACAGGGTCAGGTGACAGCCGCAGGTAGGTGGGGGCGATTTCCACCGGCACATGGCGATTGCCCAAATGATAGGCGGCTCGCAGCAAGTCCAGGGGTGTCTTGGCGGTGACGGTGAATACCGGCTCGGGTTTCGCCGTGACTCGCACGATTGAGTCGCCCGCCGGCGGTGCTAGCAAGTCCCCGTCGCGCAGCACCGTTCCTCTGGGCAGCTGGACAAACACCGGCTGGGAATCGATTTCAAGCCGGTGGCGGCTTTTGCTGCGCTCAAAGGCTGTCAGGGCCAGGGTGAAGCTGACGGCAGCCTGCGGATTGGCCGGCAAGCGTTGTGTTAGGGTTAGCATCGCGAGAGCGGGTGTTGGACAGTCGTACTTTGAACTGAGTGTCGGCGAGCTTTATTTTCCCAGCTGCTTCAGGAACAGGACGTCAGAAAAAACATCATTGCTAAAAATAGGTTAAGAGAGTCTTGCTACCTGTGAGGTTTGTATGGAGTCTGCCGGGGGAGCATCGCCATAAAGTCAATATACCTCACAGCCCGGGCGAAAGGCTGCCGGTTTTTTCTCTCCCCCGAAGCTGGTTCTGGTGTCAGGTGTCAGGTGGTAGGAGTGGGGTGGTAGGAGTGGGGTGGTAAGAGTGGGGTGCGTCGTGGGGTACAAAGTGGGGTTATGGGGTTAATCTTACCACAAGATCGCCCCCAACTCAGAAAAGATCAGCTCACAGACTGCGCTCACAATAGCGCAGAGATTTAAATCACTCATCTGGGGCGATAACGTCACACCAACCGCGAGATTTAAATCACACAACTCTGGGGAAAAAGATTTAACATTAAATTAATAGAGTTCTAGGAAGGTCGATGCAATCTACAGCGGGGCTGCCACAATTCAATCTCTCAGAAGTCTGCTTCCAGGCTTGGAAAGCAGGGCAGATTAGCTCGGATCACCGGCAAGAGCTAAGGTCGGTACTGTTAAACGATGCCATCAGCGAGCAAGACTACAGGATAATCGACCGGCTGCTCTACGCGGTTCGCCGGAGGTGGCTGGGCGTGGAGGATTAAATCTCAAAAAAAATCCTGCCTTATCAACCGGGCGGCTGAATATGGTCTATTATCTATATAACTATCGGCTCTCCCGCACTCATGCTATAAGCAAAAGTTATGAGAGCTGGCAAAGGATTGCTGGATAAGGAATTACCCATGCCTTGCGCCCTGTGCCCGACAAGAGGAGTCTTACACCACAAGTGCGGGAGTAGCCCTACTCTCTAGCTGTTTTTGATAGAGTGGTGACCAGCCCGTTTGGGTGAGGAAATGAGATGTTTAACTGCACTGAACTCCTAATTGACGCTTTCACTCAACAGCTAAAAGCTGCCTACCACCGCACCTACGGCGGTTACAAGCCGGACTATGCCGACATTATTGTCTGGGCCGGCAACATGGCGCTGGAAAATATTGCCAACAGCGACGCTCTCTATCACAACGTCGAACACACTATCTTAGTCACCTTAGTGGGGCAAGAAGTCCTCAGGGGCAAGCACATCCGCGAGGGGGGCGTTTCCTGCGAGGACTGGCTGCACTTCACGATTTCCTTATTGTGCCACGACATTGGGTATGTCAAGGGCGTCTGCCGGCAAGACAGACTCGCTGAAGAACTCTATGCCACGGGAATAGACGGCAAGATGGTGATCCTGCCCCCGGGCGCGACAGATGCCAGTCTCACCCCCTATCATGTGGATCGGGGCAAACTCTTTATTAATGAGCGGTTTGGCGGTCACCGGCTGATTGATGCCGAAGTGATTAAGCGCAATATCGAGCTGACTCGCTTCCCCGTGCCCAAAGACGAGGATCACCAAGACACCATCAACTATCCCGGACTGGTTCGCGCCGCCGATCTCATCGGTCAGCTCAGCGATCCGCGCTACCTGCAAAAGATTAGCGCCCTGTTCTACGAGTTTGAAGAAACCGGCGCGAATAAAGGTCTGGGCTACCGCCACCCGGGCGACTTGCGCCAAAACTACCCGAAGTTTTACTGGAATGTCGTCTATGCCTACATCCAGGACGGACTTCGCTACTTAGAACTCACCCAGCAGGGGAAACAGATTATTGCTAACCTCTATGCCAATGTGTTCCGGGTGGAGCACGAAACGGCTACAAGCGTGGTGTCTTTGGCCGCTTAAGCGAGCAGGTTTACATCAGCGTCCCATTACCCTCTCTCCAAAACAGCCCGTTTTTTCTTGGGAAAACGGGTTTTTCGTTTTTTGGGGAGCGCTAGCCGTGCCGGTGCGCCTGGATTTTTGACCGGGGAAATGAGATAATGGCATGCAGACATTTGGCAGCTTGGCATGATTCCAGGGGAAATCTTAGTTCAGGAAGGGGAAATTGAGCTAAATGCCGGTCGTCCTGCCGTAAACCTGCAGGTGGCCAATCGCGGCGACCGGCCCATTCAAGTCGGCTCCCACTTTCACTTCTATGAGGTGAATGAGGCTTTGGACTTTGACCGCGAACAAGCGCGAGGGATGCGCCTCGACATCCCAGCCGGCACTGCTGTCCGCTTCGAGCCTGGAGATGAGCGCTCAGTCCAGTTAGTGCCCTTTGCCGGCAGCCGCGAAGTTTATGGCTTCAACGGCAAAATCAATGGCCGGTTGGATGAATATAAGTAGTGTGACCCAAGAGGTCACGCACC
>CAZJNL010000260.1:0-6822 GCA_964546515.1 uncultured Oscillatoria sp. | reverse complement strand
CCCCCCAACACCCAAACATAAAGCGCCCCAGGACCGTGCATACCAATCGTCAAAGTTAACTCAATATCCGCCGTGCGACTCGGACCCGTCACAAAAACACAATACCCCTCATTTTTCACCTCCCCAAACACCTCATGCAAACCGGCACGCAAAGCCCCCGCACCCAAAATCGCCAAATGAACCCGAGGCAAAAGAGAAACCAAACGAGGTTGCAACTCTGACGAGCGCAACACCAGCGTACCCGTCTCAGGAAGCGCCATATCAACCCCCGTCACCCCCAGATCGCACCCCGCCAGCAACTCCTTCTCCGCATAAGGAGACACCATATCCACCCCCAGCTCCCCCAGCATCGCAGACACCCCCAACTCCTGCAACACCGGCGTCTCCCAAGCTGTTGCCTTCCGCACCCCTTCCGCCGCCACCAAATCCGCAAGCGCCGCTCTCAAATCCCCCTCTCCCGCTATCCGCCGAGTTTTCCCCCCGACGCGCTCAATTTCTGCCAGCAAAAGCTCTAATTCCGCCGGCACATCCCCCGCAACCCGAGGTGTCACCCGCGCACTTGCCGGTGGCGGCGGCGCAACCGGCTCCCCCTCCCGCCGCAGCGCCGCACGCACCTCACTTAAAATACTCTCGCGAGCTAAATTCTCATTCATATTACACCTCACTCCAGTGATATCAATTTGATTTAATCGTGCAATATATGCTTCTTGCTCCCCCCTTTTTAAGGGGGGTTGGGGGGGATCTGAACTGTTTGATGATACTCAGATTGGGCTAAAGCCCAACTACGAACTTGCTACCTTGCCCAGCCGGCTGGGGGGGATCTGAACTGTTTGATGATACTCCGATTGGGCTAAAGCCCAACTACGAACCTTTTCAAGTCAGAGCCTGGAAGGAGTCCCTCCTCACTCCCGTGAGTTGCGCTTGCGCCACCACTGGCGAAAATCAGCAGCAAAAACCGGAAACGGGCGAACCTGCGTCCACCGGCTCAGCGGCGGAGGCAGCCATTTCAGCCACCCATCCCGCCCCCAAGGAGCCGCCAGCGCCTTAAACAGCTGCGAGCAAACCCTGTAAAGCCAGCCCCATCCGAACAGCAGCGCACTCGCCCGCACCCCCAAACCCAGCACCGCCGGCGCAACCGCCCCTTCCACGGCATCCCCTTCCACAGCGCGACGCCGCAAATGCAGCAATATCTTTGGAATCGGAATCTTTACCGGGCAAACATCAGCGCACGCCCCGCACAGAGACGAAGCGAAAGGCAAATCAGCAGCAACTTTACTCCCCAGCAATTGCGGTGCCAGAATTGCCCCAATCGGACCCGAATAAACCCAGCCATAGGCGTGCCCGCCAACATGATTGTACACCGGACAGACATTCAAACACGCCCCGCAGCGCACGCAAAGCAGCGTCTCCCGCGCCACCGGATCTGCCAGAATTTTACTGCGCCCATTATCCAGCAAAACCAAGTGGAATTCTTGCGGTCCATTTTCCCCTTGCCTGCGGCGCGGGCCGGTGATAAAAGAAGTGTAAGTAGTAATTTTTTGGCCGGTGGCGCTCCTCGCCAGCAATTGCAGCAACACAGTCAGACTTTCCCAGTCCGGCACCACTTTGTCAATCCCCACCACCGCCACATGCACCGGCGGTAAAGTCGTGCACATCCGCCCGTTACCTTCATTGCTCACCACCACCAGAGTGCCGGTTTCCGCAACCAAGAAATTCCCCCCCGAAATTCCCATATCAGCAGCGAGGAATTCTTCCCGCAACTTAGCGCGAGCAATTTCCGCCAGCAGCTGCGGATCTGCCGGCACCTCCGCTCCCAATTTTTCCTGGAAGATTTCCGCAATACCCTCCTTCGTCAGGTGAACCGCCGGCACAATAATGTGCGACGGACCCACACCCGCCATTTGAATAATATATTCCCCCAAATCCGTTTCCACCACCCGCACACCGGCAGCTTCCAGAGCGCGGTTCAGCCCCACCTCCTCCGTGGCCATACTTTTACCCTTAACCGCCCGCTTTACCCCGTGTTGCGCCGCAATTTCCAGCACAGTGCGCCGCGCCTCCTCCGCATCCCGCGCCCAGTGTACATGCCCTCCCGCTTGCGTCACCCGCTCTTCCAACTGAGCTAAATAGAAATCCAGGTATTCCAGCGCGTGCGAGCGCACCTCGCGAGCAGCTTTACGCAACTGCTCCCAGCGCTCCTCCCCAATTTCTGCCACCACCGCCGCCCGATTCCCCAAAAAGCGCCCAGTCGCCTTCTGCACCGCCACCGGCATCTCGGGCGGCACCCGCTGCGTATTAGCGCGAAAGTCAATGCGTTCCGTAATCTGACTCATTGCTCCCCTCCCTTTCTTGCCAGAATTTCTATCAAGTGCATCGCCCGCACCGGCGAATTAACTTTGCTCAAACCGCCGCCAATATTCATCAGACAGCCCGCATCACCCGCCACCACCACCTCAGCGCCGCTCGCTTCAATATTGTGCACCTTTGCCTCCATCATCGCTTGCGACACCTCCGGATACAGCACGCTAAAGACGCCCCCAAACCCGCAGCAAGTTTCCTCCTGCTCCAAAGGAATCAATTCCAGCCCCCTAACCGCCTGCAGCAATTGTTTTGGCTCGTCGCGCCCGCCCAGCGCCCGCAGCAAATGGCACGAAGCGTGGTAAGTGACTTTGCGGGGGAAATACGCCCCCACATCAGTTATTTTCAGCTCCCCCACCAGAAATTGGCTGAACTCAAAAGTGCGGCTAGCAACAGCCCGCGCCCGCTCGTATTCCCGACTTCCAGCGGGGAAAAGTTCCGGATAGTGGTGCTTTATCATACTGACACAAGACCCAGAAGGCGATACAATATATCCCTCTGTTTCCCCAAACACCTTAATCCACTGACGGGCGATATCCCGCGCCCGGTTTTGGGAACCGCTATTGTAAAAAGGTTGACCGCAGCAGGTTTGCCCTTCCGGGAATTCGCACTGAACCCCGAGCCGGTCCAAAACAGCCACCATATCTTTCAGCACCCCAGGAAAGAACTGTTCTGCCAAGCAAGTAATGAACAGTTGCGCTTTTACAGCCATTCTTTAGGTTCTCTGGCAATTGAGGTAATATTACACTATGATAGCAGCAGCGATTGCCGAAAAGCAAGCTTTGAATCTAAAGATATTCTAAAGAATCTTGCTCTCCCCTTGAGGGCTGGGAGCGGCGTGCGTTAAAAGTGCTGATATGCCGGTTGAAAACAAATCAAAACTCAGGCACCTCATATCTCCTCATTATCTCCGCATAATGCTTAATAATCACCTCCGCCGAACTCCCCACCCACTCCCCAACTTCTACCACACTCACCCCAGCTTTAATACATTCCGTGATAAAAGTGTGCCGCGTGTGGTACTGCGATCGATAGTGATCGACCTTCCCTTCCCGCACCAAGCGACTGACGATGCCTTCTATATAATCCCCATGCACTGTCGTCCCTTTCCAGCACAGCGCATTAAAGGTGTGGGTGTTAATTTCTCTGCCGGTTAAAGAAGTAAAAACCAAGGCTTCCTCATTTAGCCAGCCCCAAGGGTCAATTGACTGCAAAAGTTAGAGAAGCGTTGCAAGGGAAGATTCGGGGTTTGTGAGTTTTCGTATCCTTGCGAATCTTTTTAGAAGAAGCCCAAACCAAAGCCTCCGAAAAATTAATTGGCGAGCAATCCTCACTGATATGCTTCCACAGCAGCCCCACGGCTTCCGAAGTCCGGCAACCTGTCGCGAACAAAAATTTCACAAATTCGGTGTAGTGGCAGTACGTTTCATGCTCTTGAAATCCCTGAATAATTGCGTCCCGCTCTGCGCAGCTAAAAGGGTCAATATCCCTCTCTTCTTCCTCGATATTTATTTTTTCAGCCATCCCCATGAAGGGGTTATCCGCAATCAGTGATAGATCGCAAGCCCACTTGCAGCAAGCATTTAACTGTGTTAGAATTCGTTTGGCTCGGTACTCCGAGTTGTGTTCCAGGAGGTACTGAAAAATTTCCACCGCATCTTCTACTTCCTGAAAAGGAATTTTTCTGAGATGATTGCCGACATTCTTATAAGTCAGCTCCATTGTGCTAGCAGCAACGTGAGGCTTCCGGTACTCTGTGTAACCCTGCCACAGTTCCGGCAGGGTAGGCGCATTCCGCTGAAAGCCTGCCGGTTTTGCCGGCGCTAAATTTGCATGCTGCCGGTATTTAACTAGACTTGGATCGAAATTACCTGATAGAATATCAGACTCTACCTCTCTGGCCTTAGACTCCGCCCACAAACGGTTTTCTGGAGTGTCAGGCAAATTAGCAAAGGTTAAGTATCTTTGCTTGCCGGCATAAATTTCACGGGGAAGACGCAATCGCAACTCACCCTTACAAGATTCCCACTCAACTGAAACTTTGCCAGATTTTTTTGCTCTGCCCATAGCTACAGCCCTGACTGTCAAGTGCTTTTATCTCACACTATAACAGTTAGGCCACAGCTGTGACATCCATCTTTTATTCTTAGTGTTGGTACGGAGAGGGAGGGATTTGAACCCTCGTTGGAGTTACCCCCAAGCCACATTTCCAGTGTGGTACCATAAACCGCTCGGCCACCTCTCCAGGGGAAAATCGGGCTATTCAATTTATTTTTTCGCCCACAGGAATATTATCTTAGCAAACCACCGGCAGCTTGGCAAGGGGTTTGGGAAAAAATTTTTTTCACCCCCGGCAGCCCCGGCCTAGTGGGCCAAAGCCCAACGGCAGCCGGTGGTGGGGCTAAAGCCCAACTACAAGCCTTGGGGCTAAAGCCCAACTACAAGCCTTGGGGCTAAAGCCCAACTACAAACGGCGGGCTGGATCTGGGCCCCGGTTTTGTCGTACCCTCTATACAGACCCATAACTGAGCTAGGCCCCTGTGCGGCTGAGCGAACCCATGACCCAATCGTACACCATCAAAATTCACCACCGGCAGACCGGCAAGCAATACGTCGTCCAAGTGCCAGAGGATCGCTACATCCTGCACAGCGCCGAAACCCAGGGCTTGGAACTGCCATTCTCTTGCCGGAATGGGGCTTGCACCACCTGTGCCGTGCGCGTCAAAGCCGGCGAGCTCTACCAGCCCGAGGCAATGGGGCTGTCTGCCGAACTGCGCCAGCAAGGGTACGCCCTGCTGTGCGTCAGCTACCCCCGCTCCGACTTGGAAGTGGAAACCCAAGATGAGGATGAAGTCTACGAACTCCAGTTTGGGCGCTACTTTGGCAAAGGCAAGGTGCGGGCGGGATTGCCCCTAGATGAGGAGTGAGGGATTTGGACACCGCAGATGCAGCCGCCGAGCGGCTTCCCGCAGTGCCGGCGAATAAACGCAGATGGCTTTCCTGGATGGCGGGCTGTGTGCTGTTTATCCTCGGTTTGGCTCTGGCGAGCTGCGCCGCACCGGCACCGCCCCGAGGCGTGACAGTCACAGTGGAGCGGGTGGTGAGCGGGCAAATGTTGGAGATTGCCGGCAATTCCCCGCAGCAGGTGCGGCTGATTGGCATTGAGGCACCGGATTTCAAGCAGCACCCTTGGGGGCGGGAAGCCAAACAGCGGCTAGCGGCGATGATTGACAGCCAGCCGGTGTTGCTGGAATTTGATGTGGAGGAGAAATTTTGCTATAACAGCCGGTGCCGGCAATTGGCTTATGTCTGGCGAGATGGCAAACTGCTCAATGAGGAGCTGGTTAAACAGGGTTACGCCCTGGCAGAGCCGCGATCGCCCAACGTCAAATACACTGAACGCTTGGCACGCGCCCAGGAATGGGCCAGACTTATGGGAGAGGGGATTTGGAACCCTGACAGCCCGATGCGCCTTCCGCCGGCTGAGTTTCGCCGCCAGACTCGATAATTGTAAATTGTCAATTGTAGATAGGTGCTTCCGTGACTATGAACCGGCATACCCCTGAACAGCTGCTTTCTTTCCTGGATATCGCCACCGAGGCGGCGTGCGCTGCCGGTGCGGTGCTGCAAGCGTACTTGGGCAAATTAGAAGAAATTCAAGAAAAAGGACGTCCGGGGGATTTGGTTACGGAAGCAGACAAAGCGTCGGAAGAGGCAATTCTGGCGGTGCTGCGGCGTCACCTACCGGATCACGGGATTCTGGCAGAGGAAAGCGGTGCCCTGGGGGACACTAGCAGCGAATACCTGTGGGCGATCGACCCCCTGGATGGCACCACCAACTACGCTCACCAGTATCCTTTCTTCTCCGCATCAGTAGGATTGCTGATAGATGGAGTCCCGCAAGTGGGAGCGATTTTCGACCCGTTTCATAACGAATTGTTTCGCGCCGCCAGAGGGCAGGGTGCGACGCGCAACCGCCGCCCCATACAGGTTTCTCAAACAGGGGAGCTGGGCAAGAGCTTGCTCGTCACCGGCTTCGCCTACGACCGGCGGGAAACCGCAGACAATAATTATGCCGAGTTCTGCCACCTCACCCATTTGACCCAGGGCGTGCGGCGCAGCGGTTCGGCGTCTCTGGATTTGGCTTACGTCGCCTGCGGGCGGGTGGAGGGATACTGGGAGCGGGGGCTTTCCCCTTGGGATGTGGCAGCCGGTGTGGTATTGGTAGAAGAAGCTGGCGGACGGGTGACAGCCTACGACTGCAGCCCCTTGCAAATCCGCTCCGGACGGGTTCTGGCCACCAACGGACACCTTCACGACCGCCTGAGCAAAGAATTGTTACAGGTTAGTCCTCTGGTATCGTGGGGTAATTCTGCGGTTTCGGGGAATCATTAATGCAGGTGTGAGGGCAGGCGCGATACATTAGAAGGAATTGAACGGCAGCGAAGGGGGATGGCGCACCAT
>CAZJNL010000259.1:0-6824 GCA_964546515.1 uncultured Oscillatoria sp. | reverse complement strand
ATTATTTAAAACCGTAGAAGCCAGCTTGCGAGCAGGCGATAAAATTGGCTTGAGCGTTCTCACCGTGCGCGTCAAAGAAGCCGATCCCCTTCTAGCAGGTATCGGTGCCGACAACTACTCCCCGCCGAGTGTCGGTTCAGAACGAGTCGGCGCTTATGCGCTTTATCGCAACCTCACCGGCATTGGCGACGAAGTGTCTGCCTCCTATTACCGCGCTATCGGCGAGTCGAATGTTTATGACTTGAGCTATCGCGTGCCGGTGAATGCCATGAACGGCACCGTGCAGCTGAGATACGCTCCAAACAACAACCAAATTATCCAAGAACCTTTCAAACAATTCGACATTACCGGGGAATCCCAACTCTATGAAATCAGTTACCGGCAGCCGCTGGTGCGATCGCCCCAGCAAGAATTTGCCCTGTCCCTAGGCTTTAGCTACCAGCGCAGCCAAACATTTCTCGGCAGAGATCCCTATCCCTTTGGGGAAGGTCCTGACAAAAAAGGCGTAACCCGCACCAGCGTGATTAAATTTGGGCAAGACTATGTGCGTCGGGATGTAGCCGGCACTTGGGTGTTGCGCTCGCAATTTAACCTTGGCACCGGCTTATTTAACGCCACCATTAATGAAGATCCCACACCCGACAGCCGCTTTATCAGCTGGACAGGTCAAGTGCAGCGCGTGCAGCGCCTAAATAGAGATAATTTATTAATAGTGCAAGCCGATCTGCAGCTCACCCCCCATAGCCTATTATCCTCTCAGCAGTTTGTGATTGGCGGCGGTTTGTCCTTGCGCGGCTACCGGCAAAATGTCCGATCCGGTGACATAGGATTCCGCTTTTCTGTGGAAGACCGGTATACAGTGCAACGCGACGCCGACGGCATTCCCATTCTGCAATTTGCGCCTTTTATCGATTTGGGGGCGGTGCGGAATGTGGGGAACAATCCCAACACCTTACTCGACCATAAATTTTTAGCTGGTGTCGGTTTGGGAGTGCTTTGGCAAGTTATTCCCGGGCTAAACGTGCGGGTTGATTACGCTTTCCCACTGGTGGATTTGGATGACAAGGGAAACAACGCCCAAGATAGTGGTTTCTATTTTAGTGTTAATTATGGAAGTTAAAATTAGTAATTATAAGGATTATTTTGACCGCAGAGACGCAGAAGGCGCAGAGGAAGAAGGTAGCATCTCATGTAAGAATCCGAAATCCGGTAGAATGCGCCCGGGCGAAGGACGCTATCGCGTCCCGCTTCGCTATGGAAAAAGTCCGCGCAGGCGGACTTTGTTTGTCCCAGTATCTAGAGCCAGGTTTTATCGGCATTTATCTGCGTACCATGCGGGGAGCAGATGCGCGGCTAAATCTGCGGTTTATTCCTGTTTAATTGCTACCAAGGGCTGCCAATGAGAGTAAAACCGGCCCAGTAGTAGGGATGGGAGAAAGTTAGATCGCCGAGTGCTGCGATTTCGGGAGGGAGAGGCAATGAGGGAAACTCGCCCGAACTGTTTAAAATACCGCCAGAAATGCGGACTTGCCCGCGCAGCATGGCGATCTGGGCTTGTCTGAGGGCTTCGGCTTTCACCGGCGCTGCAGCAAGCTGCCGGTAAAACTCAGTCATCAGCCCCAAAGTTCCTTCATCGCTGACATACCAGAGACTGGCAAGTGCAGATTTGACGCCCGCGCCCACAGCTAAACCGGCAAAGCCCAACTCCGCCTCATTATCCCCGATCGCAGTGCGACAAGCGCTGAGCACCAGCAATTCCACAGGAGGAGCGTTCAACTGAAGCTCTCTGAGTTGGTCGAGTTGCAGTTTAGTATTCCAAAAGTAAATGTAAGAATTGTTAGCTGTTCCGGGCTGGAATTCTGCATGAGTGGCGAGGTGAATAATTCGATAGGGTGCGTTTTGGCGTTGCGCTTTCAGGTTGTTGGGCGTAAATTCTTGGTTCAAGAAAACTTGACCGCGCCACAGGTGCTGGGTGATGGCATCCAGCTCCACCGGCACTGCCGGCAAAGGCTTTTGGTCGGGAAAGGTGCTGGCTCCCATCGCCAGAACTTGAGCGTTTTTGAGAGAAGCGTAGCGAGTGTCGGTCAAGCTGATGCTGGGGATGAGGGAGAGGCTGTATTTTTCGATGAGAAACTGTTTGCCATCGTGCAGGGCAGCGAGTGGAACACTTCGCAAACCGGCATCCATCGAGAACAGCAGGGTGTGAATTCCCGCAGCTTGCAAGTCAGCTTCTAGCGGGGCAATCAGCCACTGGTAGAGTTTCTGTGCCGGTGCGAGATAGCTGGTGGTTTTCCGCTGCCTGGCGTCTGTGATTTCACTTCTAAAATCAGCAACTACTTTCAGCAACTTTTCTTTGTTAGCTGCTGGGATAGTGTGGCGAATGGGTTTGCCTTCCGGGGTGTACAGCAGCAGTTCCAATTGGTCGGGGAGGGCGATCGCATAAACAATTGCTGACTTGGTGCCGGTTTGACTGGCGATAGTGCCCAGGGTGTCTCGAATGCTTTGGGTTGTGACTGCAGCTGCAGAGAGATTTTCCCCCAAGAATTGGCCAAATTCTCCTCCCCTCTGTTGCTCGATTTGCCGCGTAGCTTGCTGCAAGTCTCCTGCAGCCAGTGTCTTGCCCAGAGTCGCGGCGAACACCGGCATCCCTGGCATGTGAGGGCCTGGGCCACGCACGGGGGCGGGGGCGCGGCCAGCGGGGGGGACAGGCCCAGAATGGGCAGTAAAAGGTTGTGGGCCTGGGGGAATTGATGCCGGTGAGTTGGGCGAGCGTGGGGCTGAAAAAGTGGGGGTGCCGCTGGTGACTGCTGCCGGCGGTACGCTGGGGGCAGGAGGGGGCGGAATCTGAATTGGGGCGATCGCACTTTCCGGCGATAGCGAAGCGGGACGCGATAGCGTCCTTCCAGTAGGGGCGCTTGGCGCAGCGCCCCCACTGGGGGCAATAGCGGGGGCGGGATTTGGGGAAACCGGCTGATTGAGGGCAACAGGCGTCTCGGCGTAGTCCAGGCGTCCCGCCTGTCCCAGATTGCCGGCAGGATTTCGCGCCTGGGTGCCGGCTGTCGGATTAAGCGCCACCACATCCCCGTTTTCCAAACGGATGCCCGAACCGGTCAGATGCACTGTGCCGTCGCTGTGAACCTTCATGTCGGTGGCGCTGCCAAAACTGCCGCCGGCGATCAATTCCGGCAACAATAGGGGAGTGCTACTCTCTCTGTCTTTGTGTCGATCGGCTGAATCAGGGGGTGAGGATGGGATATCGAGACTCAGGAGCATCCCTTCTTCAGAGATGCGCACCATACTCCTACCCGGCACAGGTGCCACGGTAATTTGGCCACCGGGGGCGGAGAGGGTGCCGGTGCTGGTGACAGTTCCCCCCAGCAAGGTTAAATTCTGGCCATCTGGGACATTCAACTGCCCGAAATTGAGAATCGCCCCCGGCTGTGCCATCCCGAAATAAAAAGCGCTGGGTGCTCCCACCAAGGCGGCATAATCATTAGTGCCGGCAGCATTGAACCAATTCGACCCAAACCCGATTCCGTTCGCCGCTGCCGCTGTAAAAGATGCCGGCACGTCTAAGCGGGCGTTCCGGCCAAAAACGATACCAGATGGATTCATCAGGAAAAGGTTGGAATTGCCGCCCGTAACTTTAATTAAGCCGTCGATTTGGGAAATGTCGCCGCCAGTAACTCTGCCCAAAATATTGCGGATAGCTGGGGAGGATTGAAAGTTGGCAATCTGTTCCGCACTGAGGCCAAACTTAGTGAACGAGTGGAACAGATTAGCGCCATCTTTCGAGAGTGTACCGCCGGTGATGTTGAATTGGTTGCCGTTGGGGGTGACAGCGGTGCCGGTGCCGTCACTGGCGGGGACAATGGTTTGCGCTCGCACCTTTCCCACCCCAGCTGTCGCAACCAGAAGCAACAGGCAAAAGACAAAAGGCAAAAAGTAAAATTTGCCTCTTGCAATCTTGACTGTTTCTTCTTTTTGTGATAAGAAAAATCTGGCCGTTCTGCTGACAGGGGATAGCATTGTGAGTTGCTTGTTTGAATTTTGGCGAAATAGCTGCAACGAGGCTCAACAACTGCACCCTTTGTACTATTATAGCGGTTTTCAATTTGTGATGGAACGCCAGCGGGTTGAAAAAGGGATGCCTGTCCAAAACGAGACAGTTTACAGTAGGGGCGGGTTCACCCCGGTAGGGGCGGGTTCACTCGACATATATGCTGTCAACAAAGGATATCTGTAAACCCGCCCCTACTATCGGAAGTCCAGGATGTTCTAAGGACGCCCCTATTTGTAGAACGCCGAATCGCGTCTCAGAGTCCCGGAGGAGCGCAGAGCGCGAAAAATGTACCGCACTGATACGAGAAACCCTATATCTGCCACAAATTGCCGAGTCACGGGAGTTCTATTTACGCTCCCCACAAGCAGGCATTTTTTACGGCTCGCCAAACCCATTTGAAATGCGCTATAATCGGAAAATAGGCAGCGAGCGCGGGGTTGGCTGCACAAAAGCAGAATAGATTTAGCGGATAAGCGCCGGTTCTGTTGGGGGAGCCGGTAGAGTCCAATTCTCCGGAGATCCCCCTGAAGCCCCTGAAGCATGAAGACTGCAGGACTTCTGCCAGTCCTACTTTCAGTGATTTCTCGGAACTTATGCAAAACTAAGGGGTGTTTTCAGCTTGTGCGCATCTAACACATCAGAGATTTTACTTAAATTTTGTGAAGTTCTTGTGAAGACTGCAGGCCGGCGGCTAACCCCAGACAGCTGGATGAGCACGACCAAGCTTCGGATAAGGATGAATTAACCTATTTGTATCCGTGTCGTTCGGGCATCCGTGTTGTGCACCGGGGGAGCGTGCCGGCTGAATAGCTGGCAAGATATATGTTTAATTGAACATCATATAATCCCAGCTGTCCTACGAAAGCCGGCACGCTCCCCGGCTTGCCCCACCGCACTCCCTTGCAGTACCACTTTTGGAGGGTGCGTTCCGCAAAGGGCGGAACGCACCCTACTTCTGTGCGTGGGGCGATGGGCAATCGGGCATGGGGCATTGGTAATTCTCGCTTTTGCTGCGCCTGCTTTTGGCTCACACCGCGCACTGGGCGGAGCAACTGCGGGCATTGGATGCGCCGACTGCACCTTGCCGGTCAGTTGCCGGTCGCTAACCTGGAATGTCGCTCGAACAGCTATAATTAGATCACAGTGCTTTAGAGTGTTATGCCTTACGAGTCCCATTCCCGTGCAGTGTCAGACTTAAAAGCGCATTTAGTGCTGACGACCAAAGATGGAAGAGAGGTGCTCTCGGCCACCATGCTGGCGCGGCTGACTGAGATTGTGGAATCAGTGTGCGAAAAGTGGGGATGTCAGGTACTCGAGTTCAACGGAGAGGTGGATCACGTGCACCTACTGTTTTCCTACTACCCCCAAGTGCAGCTGAGTAAATTTGTCAACAACCTCAAAACCGTTACCAGCCGCATGATTCGCAAAGAATTTGCAGCAGAAGTAGCCAGATTTTATCAGAACAAACCAGAGTTATGGACAAAATCATACTTTCTGGCATCTAGCGGCGGAGTCACGGTGGAAACCTGGAAGCGATACGTTCAAAACCAAAACCCACCGACGGTTTCCAAAAAGAGACTGTCAAACAAAGGAGTGTCCAACCCCCGTGTTTGAAGTTCCTATCCACCCACAGGTCAAGTACGCCCTCGCGTTATGGCTTGGGGATGGTAGCAATTAACCTAAAAGCAAAAATCTGCGGCGCATTCGGGCGAAAAGCTTTGCAGATTCCCAGTCTGCCTAAAGGTAAAATTGTTCCGGCGCTGCTTCTAACCCATTCTCCCTAAACCCACTCATGTCATCAAATTCTCTGCCAAATTTAAAAGTAGCTTGGCACACCCAAGAAATTGACAAGGCTCTGGAACAGCTGCAGAGCGACAGCACCTCTGGCTTGAACTCCCAAGAGGTGGCAGAGCGGTTGCAGCGCTACGGGCCAAATGAACTGAAAGAAACTGCCGGTCGCAGTGCGTGGCAAATCCTCCTCGATCAGTTCACGAACATCATGCTGCTGATGCTGATTGGCGTGGCAATCGTATCTGGGGTTTTAGATGTGCTGGACATGCGAGCGGGCAACTTGAAACCGGGTGAAATCCCCTTTAAAGATACAGTCGCCATCCTGATCATCGTCATTCTCAATGGCGTTCTGGGGTATCTCCAAGAAAGCCGCGCCGAAAAAGCCCTCGCCGCCCTGAAAAGCCTCGCCTCACCGATAGTGCGGGTGATCCGCGACGGCAAACCCTTGGAAGTAACCGCCAAAGAAATAGTCCCCGGAGATGTGGTGCTGCTGGAAGCAGGCGTCCAGGTAGCAGCTGACGGTCGCCTCATAGAAGCGTCCAACTTGCAAATCCGCGAAGCCGCCCTCACCGGCGAAGCCCAGGCCGTTAACAAGCAGCCCAACGCGCAGCTATCGGAAGACACCCCCTTGGGAGATCGCGTCAACCTCGTGTTTCAAGGCACCGAAGTGGTCCAGGGGCGGGGCAAAGTCCTCGTTACCAACACCGGCATGCAAACCGAACTGGGGCGCATCGCCGAAATGCTGCAAGGAGTAGAAAACGAGCCAACCCCGCTGCAACAGCGGATGGGCCAGCTGGGCAACGTCCTCGTCACCGGCTCTTTGGTGCTAGTGGCTGTGGTGGTAATCGCAGGACTAATCCAGAGCAAGGGGAATTTGAATGTCTTGCAAGACCTGGTGGAAGTCTCTCTGAGTATGGCGGTGGCGGTTGTGCCAGAAGGCTTGCCGGCAGTGATCACCGTTACCCTAGCC
>CAZJNL010000258.1:0-6832 GCA_964546515.1 uncultured Oscillatoria sp. | reverse complement strand
CAACGCTACGGTGATATCTTCACCCTGCGGATTGGCCCAACTTTTATTCCTCAAGTATTCATTAGCAACCCCCAGCTGATTCAGGAGATTTTTACCGCCGATCCAAAACAGCTAGACTCTGGTGAGGCAGCCGGTGTTCGCTCGCCTTTGCTAGGGCGGCAATCACTGCTGTCGCTCGAGGGAGAACCCCACCAGCGCCAGCGAAAGCTGCTGACACCTCCCTTGCATGGAGATCGGATGCGGGCATACGGGAAACTGATTAGCGACATCACTCTCGCAGTGACTGGCGGATGGAAGATTGGCGAGCCCTTTTCAGTCCTTCCGTCCATGCAAGCCATCTCCTTCCGGGTGATTTTGAAAGCTGTATTTGGTCTAGAGGACGGGCAGCGTTACGAACAGATAGAGCAACTCCTGATTGCCATACTGAATCCAAAAAACCCTTTATTTATGGCATCCGCGCTGTTTTTTCCATTACTGCAACGAGATTTAGGCCCGTGGAGTCCGTGGGTAAAGTTCCTGCGTTTGCGGCAGCAACTTGACGAACTCATCTACGCCGAGATTCAGGAGCGCCGGGAGAAACCAGAGCCATCTCGCACTGATATCCTGTCTTTGATGATGGCCGCTCGCGATGATGCGGGAGAACCGATGACAGATGTGGAATTGCGCGATGAGTTGCTCACTCTCTTGGTGGCGGGTCACGAGACTACCGCGACTTCTTTGGCATGGGCTTTCTACTGGATTCACCGCCTGCCGCAGGTGCGTGAGAAACTGCTGCAAGAGCTGGATACTCTCGGCGAAAATCCCGATCCGAACGCCATTTTCCGACTGCCCTATTTGAATGCTGTCTGCTCTGAAACGCTGCGCATTTACCCGGTGGCAATGCTGGCATTAAATCGACTGGTCAAATCACCGCTACAGGTCGCGGGCTACCAGTTAGAGCCGGGGACTCTGGTGGTTCCCTGTGTTTATCTTACCCATCATCGCTCAGATTTATATCCCGAGCCGAAGCAATTTAAGCCAGAGCGGTTTCTAGAGCGTCAATTTGCTCCGTATGAGTATTTGCCGTTTGGAGGCGGCAACCGCCGCTGTATTGGGATGGCCTTTGCCCTGTTTGAGATGAAACTGGTTCTAGCCACAGTGCTGTCTCGCACTCAAATGGAACTGGCAGATAGTAAGCCGGTGCAGCCGGTGCGCCGGCGCTTCCTGTTGGGACCGGCAGATGGTGTCCCGATGGTGGTGACGGGGATGCGCTCTCAAAATGAGCGAATCCTCCAAACTAGCTCTAGTTCAGCTTGAAACCTGCGATTCATTAGTTCTCAAAACCGGCTTGCCGGTGGATATCGCCTGCTCTATAATATCAGCTGCGCGAGAAACCCCGCCGGCTCGCCGAATCGCTTCTTGCAGCCGCTCGGCATTCTTTTTGTAAGAATCTTCCAAGCGCACCAGCTGTGGAGAAGTTCGCATCTGGGAACCGGCAGCTGGTGTGCGGATGGTGGTGAGAGGAATGCGCCCTCAAAATCAGCGAATTCTCCAGACTAGCTCTCGTTCAGATTGAAGAGTGCCAGCCGGCGCTGGGATGGCTGAATGGGCGAAAGCGCCTTTCCCTCAATTCTTCATTTCTTCCAACCCACCGCTTCGCAGCGAGCCCGGGCGTAAAAAACATCGGGATGTTCGCCCCATGACTTAAAAGCAGCGCTCATCTCTTCAAGTTCTGTCTGAGTAGCCCAACCTTGTTCGCGGATCACACCGGTGATATGAGGCTGCAAAATGAAGTCTGCCCAAAACTCACCGACTTGAACCTCTACCTCAGACGTTGCATAGTAATCAAAAGACGCGGAAGCTTTAATGTCAACAAAACCCGACTCGCGCAGTAAAGCCCGATGAGTCCTTCCTAAAAATGGATTGGCCCCATTATGCTGCAATACCCTGTTCATTATCTCCCAAGCTCGCTCTAGTATTGGGCTTGAGGGTGTGCAAATATTAGCGTCGGCGTCGCTATCGCGGACTCCGACGAAGCCGCCGGATTTTAACACCCGATGTACTTCGGCGAGAGCCTTGTGGGGGTCACTTAGATGGTACAGGACAGCATGTACAAAAACAGCGTCAAACGAGCCTTCGGAAAAAGGCAGTTCGTAGATATTGCCGGCCACAAACCGGACGTTCTTAACCCCCCTTTCCAAAGCAAGCGCCCTTCCCACTTCAAATTGACTTGACTCTAGATCGATACCAATCACTTCGCTGGGAGCGACAACCTCGGCAAAATCGACCGTCATAGAGCCGGGACCGCACCCGCAGTCCAGCAGGCTCATCCCGGAGCGCAAGTAGGGCAGAAAAAAGGCAGCCTCTCTGGTTGCTTTTCGCCCGCTTAGTCCTTGAATAATCCGGGAACCATAGCCTCCTGAATAGCGTTCCTTTTCAAAAGAACCCCTCACAGTCGGTTGAAGTATATCGTTGGTGTCTGTCACAGTTATCCTCCTTCATTTTACAAACCTTATGCTGGCCGTTCCCGCGCCCTACAGTCTACTCCGGCATTAGGTCGCCGGCGCTGTGCTTCAGAATCCGGCAGTCTTTATCACTGTTGCGCTAGTCCTGTTTTAATTCTCTCTCAAAACCGGCTTGCCGGTGGATACCACCTGTTCTATAATATCAGCAGCGCGAGAAACTCCGCCCGATCGCCGAATCGCTTCTTGCAGCTTGGTGGCATTCTTTTTATAAGAATCTTCCCCCAACACACGCTGTATGGCGGTTCGCAGCTTGGGGGCGCTCAACTTTTTCAACGGCACAAACTCCCCTGCCCCTGTCCACGCGATCCGCGCTGCCACTCCTGGCTGGTCATTGGCAATCGGAATTGCCACCATCGGCACCCCATTGCTGAGAGATTCCAGAGCCGTATTCAACCCGGCGTGCGTAATCGTGATCCGGGCTTTTCGCAGCAGTTCCAATTGCGGCGCATACCCAACAACCAGGGGATTTCCCGGCAATCCTTGCAGCGATTCTGGGGGAGTTGAACCCCCCAGAGAAATCACCAACTGGACATCTAACCCAACACACGCCTCAGCCATTGATTTGAAAATTCCCAGCAGGCGATTTTGCACAGTTCCCATTGAAGCGTAAATCAGCGGTTGCCCGGTCAACTTTTCAAACGGGAAAGATACAGGTTCCCGACTAGCTGGGTTATGATAAGGGCCGGTGAAATGGAAGCATTCCGGCAAATGCTGCCTCGGAAATTCAAACTCAGCTGGCTGCTGACTCAACTGTGCCAATTTCGAGAAGTTTTGGCTGGAGTCAGAGTTGGGAGGCAACTTCCACTGCCGGCGATATTCGTTCACAACCTGTCGAATTGGTTGCGTGAGAAGAGAGAGTAACCCGTAACCCGCTCGGTTGCGCAGACGCGCCCACCAGACTGGATTGTAACTCCAAGATGTGAAAAAGGGGGGAACGCTATCCTCTTTATTCACGATCAGGGCGTTGTACACAGTAATGAAGGGAATTCCGAGAAAGTCCGCAACAGTCCCGCCTTCTCCTGTAGTTTGGTCTACCAGCAATGCTTCCACACCGGCTACTTTGAGTGCTTTTGGGGCGTCTCGTAATAGCATAGCAGCACCCTGCTGTATTAGACTGAGAGTATATCGCCCGGCTGCCACCCCCCTCAGTTTCCCCACCTCTTTCAGGGATTGTGCCATAAACCCCGCAGGAAACTCAGACTCTCCAATCGCCCAAAATTCCAATCCCGCTGCTTGTGTCTTGGGTTGGGCGTCAGGAATTCCGAATAGGGTGACGCGATGACCGCGCAATTTCAGTTCGCGCCCTAATGTTGTCATCGGGTTGAGGTGGCCGGTTGCAGGAGGACAGAGGATGCCAAAATGCGTCATGGGCTCGTCCAGAAATAAATAAAAGTTTGCAAGATAGGGAATTGTTTAGTATTTTAACCCAAGTTGGTACTTAAGGAGGCAGTCGCTTCGGAACTGCGCACACCGTCACATAATGAAAATTGTCCTGGAGGCGGGGCAATCTGGTAGGGCTAAAGCCCAACTACAAACATTTTCAAGTCAGAGCCTGTAGTGCCGGTGGCACCCACGGAGACCGCCCCGTTCCCCGGCGCTCTGGGGCGGTGCGGCACACGGAGACCGCCCCGTTCCCCGGCGCTCTGGGGCGGGTCAAAGTCCCCGCCCAGGAACGAGGGGATTTGGATTATTTAACTCCGAAATTCGCACACCGGCACTGCTCTAACCCACAACATTTTACTGCAAAAGCCCGTTATAATAACCGTAACGGCGGAGCGAGAGCGTCCCATAGGTGTGATGGTATAGAAAAGCACACACTCTTAAGTCTTCTTTAAATTTTGGCACACACCGGCTCGCCGCAGCTAGCATAGAGATAAGCGCCACCGGTCGCCCACTGGACACCTGAAAAATCAGGAGGTAACTACCGATGCCCACCGCAGCACGCTCAGGCTCCACATTAGGGGGCCTATATGTCCAATCCCCATCGGGCCAGAAACTGGTTTTCCCCCTCAAGCATACGGAAGTGCTGGCCAAAATCGCCGGCAACCTGTCCCGATGCGAAGTGCGGCAAACCTTTGAAAATCCGTTCACCACTCCCCTAGAAGCCGTCTATATCTTCCCACTGCCGGATGAAGCCGCAGTGGATGACATGGAAATCAAAATCGGCGACCGCATTATCAAAGGCAGCATCAAAAAACGCGAAGAAGCTAAACAAATCTACGAACAAGCCAAACGCCAAGGGCGCACCGCCGGTTTGCTCGAACAAGAGCGCGATAATATATTCACACAGTCGCTCGCCAATATCAAGCCAGGAGAGCAAATCGACGTTATCATCCGCTACACCGAAAGCCTGAAATTTGAAGGCGGAGATTACGAATTTGTCTTCCCAATGGTAGTTGGCCCGCGCTATATTCCGGGAACGCAAATTGACAGCACCGGCGATACAGACCAAGTGCCCGACGCCTCCCGCATCAGTCCGCCGGTTGTGCCGCCAGAAACTCGCTCTCGCCACGATATCGGCGTTACCGTGGAAATAAATGCCGGCGTGCCGGTTTCGGATGTCCGCTCAACTTCCCACCAGATTCGCATTGAGCGCAAGGGGAAAATCGTGCGGGTGAAGTTGGGAGGCGAAGACACAATTCCTAACAAAGATTTAATTCTTCGCTATCGGGTTGCAGGTGACAAAACCCAAGCCACTGTGCTAACCGAAGCCGACGATCGAGGCGGTCATTTCGCCCTTTATCTCATCCCAGCTTTGGAATACCGCAGCAATGAGATTGTGCCCAAAGATGTCGTCTTCCTGATGGATACCTCCGGTTCCCAAGCCGGCGATCCGCTGCGGAAATCCCAAGAACTGATGCGGCGGTTCATCAGCGGGCTGAATCCAGACGACACCTTTACTATTATAGACTTTGCCAGTACGGCACGGCAACTCTCTGCCCACCCATTGCCAAATACTCCGCAAAATCGCACTCAGGCAATTAATTACATCAATAACCTGCAAGCCAATGGCGGCACGGAATTGCTCAATGGCATTCGTGCCGTGCTGAATTTCCCACCGGCACAGGCTGGACGCCTGCGGAGTGTTGTGCTGCTAACAGATGGCTACATTGGCAACGACAATGAAATTCTAGCCGAAGTGCAGCGCCACCTGAAAGAAGGCAATCGCCTCTACAGTTTCGGTGTGGGCAGTTCTGTCAACCGCTTCTTGCTCAATCGCATCGCAGAAATCGGACGGGGAACCTGCCAAGTCGTCCGCCAAGACGAACCCACAGTGGAAGTCGCCGAGAAATTCTTCCGCCAGATTAACAATCCCGTGCTGGCGAACATTAAAATCAGCTGGGAAGGCGAGGGGGAAGCGCCGGTTATTTACCCCTCAACGCTGCCTGACTTGTTTGCCGAACAGCCGCTGGTTTTGTTTGGGCGCAAACAAGACCGCACTGCCGGCAATCTTCGCATCACCGGCATGGCGGGCGGTAAGAAGCGATACAAAATTTTCAGCCTTAATTTTGAGGGTGCTGGCAATCCCGCCATCGCCCAACTTTGGGGACGCCAGAGGATTAAAGACTTGATGAATCAAATGTTTGCCGGGGAAAAGAAATCTCTGGTAGAGGCGGTAACAGATACGGCTTTGACTTATCAGTTACTGTCGCAATACACGGCTTTTGTGGCTGTCAGTGAAGAAGTGCGGGTAGATCCGGAAGGCGAGCGCGTCTCAATGCAAGTGCCGGTGGAAATGCCCGAAGGCGTCAGCTATGAGGGAATTTTTGGTGCCGCGCCGGCAAACCAGCCGGTTTTTCGCTCAGCTATGGCACCGCAATTTATGACACGATCGCGAGGTGATGAGATAGCAGGTCGTGGGATATCAGCACCTGCGCCGCAAGCGCACCAAAAGGAAGAGGAAGATTTCGTAGAATTGGGGATGCCATTTGCTGCTGCTCCTGCGTCCGGATTGCGGCACCGGCGGCGAGAGACAGAGGAGGACGGCGTGTTTATGGAATTGCAAGGTTTGCCACCGGAAGACGAAGGCGAACTCTTGTTTGCACCCTCATCTCCAGCGCCGCAAGCGTACCATCAGGTGAAACAGCAAGCAGTGGCGGCGAAATCCGCTGAACTGAGTCTGACCTTCGACCCCAACGCCCTGGACGATGTGGAGATCGGCGAGGCGTTTGCCGATAACGACTCCGATATGGACTTGAACAGGGCGCTGACGGAAGCGGATTCGGCTCCGATTGTCAAGACGGTGAACCAAATCCTGGCGCGAGCGCTAACTGACGCGGTGTCGGACATCCATATCGAGCCGCAAGAAGAGTTCCTGCGGATTCGCA
>CAZJNL010000257.1:0-6843 GCA_964546515.1 uncultured Oscillatoria sp. | reverse complement strand
GGCGAGACGCCTGTCCTACGGTAGGTTAGCGCTTACCGGCAGGTGTCGGCTTGCTATCTTCCGGTTCGGGGAGTCCAAACACCCGGCAGAAGACTTTCTCAACTTTATAACCGGAATCGATGGATTCGAGGGGATCTTTGCGCAGCCGGTGCCGCAAACACATGAGGATGACGCGGCGAATATCATCCACTGTAACTTCCGCGCGACCTTCGAGGGCGGTTAGGGCTTTCGCGGCGCGGTTTGTGACCAAATCGCCCCGCAAACCATCGACATCGAGTTCGGAACAAACCTGGGAAATTTGCACGCGCAGGTCGTAGTCTATTTGAACTGATTTCAGCAATTCTTGGGCGTTTACAAGTTTCTGTTGCAGTTCGTCTTGTTGCTGCTGGTACTTGTTGAGATACTCCAGGGGATTTTGGTCAAAAGAGGAGCGCTCTTCGACAATTTGCACGCGCAGCACCGGCTCTTTTACTGTGCGGATTTCGCAGCACAAGCCGAAGCGGTCGAGCAACTGGGGTCGCAGTTCGCCTTCTTCAGGGTTGCCCGATCCGACTAGCACAAATCGAGCGGGGTGTCTGATAGAAATACCCTCGCGTTCTACTGTGTTCCAGCCAGATGCGGCTGAGTCGAGAAGCACGTCTACCAGGTGGTCGTCGAGCAGGTTAACTTCATCAATGTAGAGAATGCCCCGGTTGGCTTTGGCGAGCAGTCCCGGTTCAAAGGCTTTGACGCCTTCTGAAAGGGCTTTTTCAATGTCAATGGTGCCGCAAACGCGGTCTTCGGTGGCACCCAAGGGCAGGTCTACCATTGAGACTTTTTTCTGGACAGCCGGCACTACTTCGAGTCGCGCCAGCCTTTCGCGCACGTCATCGCTCATTAAGTCTGGGTCGCTGGGGTGGCTGTTGAAGGGGTCATCCGCCACGACCTCGATTTCGGGCAGCAGGTCTGCCAGCGCCCGGATGGTGGTAGATTTGCCGGTGCCGCGATCCCCCATTATCATCACCCCGCCAACCTTGGGGTCAATCACATTCAGCAGCAGCGCCAGTTTCATCTCTTCCTGCCCAACAATGGCAGTGAAGGGAAACACGGCGCGACGAGCAGTTAAATTCAGGGCAGGACGGGCTATGGCAGTAAGAGTCACGAGAATTCCTACGGTTTAAGTTACGCATTCTTAATTACCGTCTTTTATTGTGCCACACTGGGAACGAACTTTTATGCCTTCCTTGGGAAGAATCTGCCGGCAGCCGAAGCGCACCGGCTGACACCGCTTTTCCCGGATGCGCTTATCTTCAAAAAAAGTGGTAAAATCCATATGGCCATATTTTACAGCCAGAGTCGGTCAGTTGCGCAGTTCCGACAGACTTGCCACTTGAGAAATGCCGGCACTCGCGCCAACGCTCTGAACTGCCGGTCGTTCAGAAGGCACGGATTAAAAAAGCGGGAAAAATCCAATCCGGTTAATTAATAGCATAAATATTAGTCCGCCCAGGCTGACTTCGTTTGTATAGCGGCAGAATTCATTCTGCCGGATAATAAGGGTACAGCCGGACATAAGGAGTGACGCCACGATAGCCACGGGTCTTGACTGTCGATCGCCAGGGGGGAGCGGACAGCACTGTCCTCATCTCCTCCTGTCCTCGTCAGCAGCACTGGCGATCGCATCTTGATGGTGAGCCCGCTTGGCCGGGTGCGTTTTGCCAGCCGAGCGGCGGCGGGGCTTTTCGGTTGCCAGACAGAAGACTGGCCTGACAGAGAATTTGGCCTGCTGTTTGTAGCCGGGGCTACAGCGGAGCGGGCGATTGTTTGCTGTAATAGCAAAAAAATATTTGTGGAAATACAGATGGTGCAAACAGTATGGCTTGGAGAGCCGGTTTGTGTGGCTTTTTGGCGAGACATCAGTCGCCGCACGCTCTGAAGCGCTGCCATAGCGTTAGCGTTAGCGGCGCGTTAGCGCTAGCGGGACGCGACAGCGTCCTTCTGACAAAGCTAAGTGCCGCGCTTTTGTGGAACAGGTGCCGACTACGATTTATATGGCAGTGTTCGATGAGGTTGCCACCACCCGAGGCAGTCCGCAAGTAAAGACGGTGCTGGAGCAGGAGGGCGAGCGAGTGGCGGAAGAATCCCGACCTGTGGGAGCAGCCGAGAGCAGTTTAGCGGCAAAGAGAGCTGCGGTTCCCCCAGCTGGGAGAAAACATCCAAGAGATTTTCTGGATAACTTCTTTTAAATATAACTGAAGTGAGCTGTCTCAGTCTTGCCGGCAGCTCAGGAGATCCCCGCCGCGAGAGTTCCTACAGATGTCGGGAGCCGGTGCAATATTGTGGGGAATATATGGGGGTTAAGAAACCGGGTTTCTGTTCCCACACCGATATTTCCTTGTCCCTACCAAAAGAAACCCGGTTTCTGGGAGGTCATTGGGCTTTGCGGGGAGCCCGCGTTTCTAGTGTATAATGAACACAGATAAATTTACCCTTTGGCTGGAATGGCGGAGTCGAGCACCCACCGCCCGCCAGCAGAAGAAGAGCGCGACGGCTTCTGTACTATGTCTCTCAACCGGCTGGGAATTATTGGTTTCAATGACTGTTGCAAGCGCCTCCACCCAGCCGGCACTCAGATTCTAGGCTGCAAGAGGAATTTTTTGGGAAGCCATTCATGAAATTTTTCTATCCTGAAGCCGCGAGATCACCGTTACCGAGATAAACCAGCTCAGCCAAGGCAAAAGAAACAGGTGTTGCTAAAGTAAATTCCCCACGGCGTCAAAAACAACATGCAGGTCCTGTCGATCCCGCGCTCTCTTCAGTCCCAATACATCCAAGACCGGCAAATAGGGGAGGACAGCCAGAATCGGATTCAATTAATAGCGCTCACTCAGGAAAAATTGTCTCGGTCGCCAGACAAGCGCCCAAATAGAGCTGACTGAATAAGTTCCCGATTTTGTCAAGAACTTGTCTCTGGCTTTCCGGGGTTTTTTGTAGCGGGCGCTACACACCCTCTTGATTTATGCTAAGAAATCGAGTTACAATTTACTTCAGCCCGCCTTGACTGGGGAAAGAAGTGGCGAGATTTGCAGAGACAGTCAGCCTGTCTAAAATATTTATGATAAAATGACCCTAACAGTCAGCGATAATGGCACCGGCATGCGGGCGTCGGATTTCGACTTCCGCAAGACCGAATCATTAGGGTTGCAAGAGACAGTGTGTCCGCACCTTAACCGCTCGGCAGTCAGGCACTCTTGAGCTTTACCGCAGCAAGGAAACGCTGTTAAACCTGAATTTTTATCAACTCCAATGCAAAAAGAGGTTAAAACAATGGCTGCCCGTAAAATCCTCGTAGTAGAAGACGAATTTATGGTGGCAAAATACTTACAATTTAGATTGCCAAAGCTGGGCTATAATGTGGCCGGTGTTGTTTCGTCCGGTGAGGCAGCCCTTGAAAAAGCGGCAGAAACCCAGCCGGATTTGATTTTGATGGATATTAACCTAAAAGGAAAGATGGACGGCGTGGAAGCGGCGGCGCAAATCCGCACTCTTTTTAATATTCCCGTTGTTTATCTAACTGCTTGCGCAGATGAACAGACCTTGAACCGAGCTGGGAGCGCAGAACCTTTCGGCTATCTCCTCAAACCTTTCCGAGACAAACAATTACAAACAACCATCGAAATTGCCTTGCACCGGCATCAGGCAGAAGCTAGACTTAGGGTCGGGTTGGAGACTGAGGAAAAACTCAGGAAAAAAGCCGAAGAACTGAGCGATAAAAAAACGCGCCATCTCTCCATAGCCTCCCACGAGTTGCGCAACCCGCTGACAACGATTTTACTTTCTGCCGAAACTCTGGCATTTAACCTGGACAAATGGGACGATCAGAAAAAACTGCGATATCTTCATTTCATTCAAGGCGCTGCCGAGAATATGAACCGGGTTATCGAGGATGTTCTGGTGATGGGTCGCGCCGAAGCGGGCAAACTGGAGTTTAAACCGGCACTGCTGGATCTGGAAAATTTCTGCCGCAATTTGGTGGAAGAGTTGCTGCTGGGTAGCGGCAGACAGCACCGGCTCATCTTTACCCGCACCGGCACTCACCGCGCTACAGTGATGGACAAACAGCTGCTGCGGCACATCCTGATCAATCTCCTTTCTAACGCCATAAAATATTCCCCCACCGGCAGCATCATTAATTTTACCCTAACTTATCAGGCTGGCAATGCTGTGTTTCGGATTCAAGATGCCGGGATCGGCATTCCTCCGGAAGACATGCACCGGCTGTTTGAACCTTTCTACCGGTGCAGCAATGTGGAAAGCATCTCTGGAAACGGGCTGGGTTTAGCCATAGTCAAAAAGGCTGTCGATTTACATCGGGGTGAAATTGCTGTAGAGTCGGAAGTAGGAGCAGGCACCACCTTTACTGTGACGATCCCATTGAATGGGGAGTAGCAGAGTTCTTTCTGAAGTAGGGTGCGTGCGCAGAGCGCACGCACCGAAAAATCCTATTTCCCAAAGTGGAATGTTTCCGGCGCTCTCCAGCTGTGGCAGGACAAAAGTGGTGGCCAGTTTATAAATTTCCTCCCCAACCCATAGACATTACTCGCGCCCGCCTTGACTGCGAAAATCAGCCATTTTAGACAATTCAAAATAATTTAATAAGCCGTAGAGACGCGACTCGGCGTTATACAGGACGTTTATCTTCGCTTTCAGACCTTAACTGAATGAGTTCCGTCCCCACCGGCAGATGCTCTGAACCCGTTGCCGGCAGCACCTTTGCCGAGCGCGATCCCCAGTGAGTAGAATACCAAATATAGTCAATCCTCACCAGAGGAAATTTGAATTCCCCCTTGAACTTTGGACTCAGTAAATTCAGATTCCAACCGTTAGGCCAATTAAAGCCAAATCCCACTCCTGCTGTGCGGAAAGCATCTCGCATCACAGCACTCAAATCATGGTAGTCTTGAGACTGTTCTGTCATATTAAAGTCGCCGGCGGCAAGAACCGGCAGCGTTTCTTTCTGGACTCTCCCCACTAAATCTTTAATCTCTGCCGATCGCTCTGCGTACTCGTAAGCGGGGACTGTCAGAAAAGGCAAAACTTTATGGGGGCGAATCCAGGGCGAGGTCATTGAAATATTATAAACAACCACCTGTTGCTGGTTAATTTTGATGACAGCTCGGTGCTGAACTTCTCGATGACCGGCCAGGTGTATAATTTCGGAAGAAAGAATAGGGGATTTGCTGAGAATGGCCGCTGGCGGCTGGCTAAATTGGTACGGGTAGGATGCTTTTAACCAGACGAAGGCTCTTTCGGCGTGTTTGCCAACAATTTCTTGCAAAAAAATGAGATCGGGTTGCTCCTGCTGAATCAGGTCAGCCAAATTTTCCGAGCTGGTTTTATACCAGCCACAGTTTAGAGACAAAACCTTGATGCTTGTCGAGCCACTCATGGGAGAAGGTTGGGGAAAAAAATAGGTGACGTGCAGCCAACCCAGCAGGCAGAGGCAAGCCACAGACGAAACAATCGCGAACCAGCGTTTCTTTATGACAAAGAATGCTAGAATGGGCAGGAGGAAAATAGGAAAGAAAATCCAAGGAACCAAAGTGCCGGCAAAGGCAACCGGCCACAGCCTGTCCCAAAATATCAGTCTGAGAATGAGATAGCCGGCAATCAGTGCTGAGTAAGCGTAAGCGATAAGTTGCGCCGCCAGTTGCAAAAGCCGGGAAAGCTTAATTCGAGCCATTAGTCTCTCCTAGATTGAAAAAATCTTGATTATTCTAACATTACCGGAGCGTTAATAACGCAACTTACTAACTATTCTCTTAGTCCGCGCAGGCGGACTTTGTTTGTATAGCCGCGAATTCCATTCGCCCGGAGCTTAAATAGACAGCAATTCCCTTATTTGTAAGCCCTTGAATTTAATGATACTGTTGGCGAATCCGTGAGGGGTAGGGGCGGGTTTATCGGCGTTGTAGCTATGTGGCACAGGTTGTGAGTGAACCCGCCCCTACATGGGTTACGCACCCCCCTACATTCGTGCAGATTCCGGCAGCATCCGCAGTTCCGTCCCCACCGGCAGATGCTCTGAACCGATTGCCGGTAAAACCTTAGCTGATTTCGCCCCCCAGTGCTGAGAATACCAAACATAGTCAAGCCTCACCAGGGGAAAATTCAATTCACCGTTTAACTTTTGATTAAATAAATTCAGATTCCATCCGGAAGGCCAAGTAAAGCCCAAACCCCATCCTGCTGTTCGGAAAGCATCTCGCATAACCGTTTTCAAATGATGGTAGTCTTGAGACTGTTCTGTAAAATTAAAGTCGCCGGCGGCAATAACCGGAAGCGTTTCTTTCTGGAGTCGCCGCACTAAATCTTTAATTTGTGCTGGTCGTTCGGGAAAATCGTAAACTGGTATGGTGAGGAAAGGCAAAATTTGCTGCCGGCGAATCCACGGGGGTGTCGTTGAAATGTGATAAAGAACGACATCTTGCCCGTTCATTTCGATAATAGCTCGTTCCTGTGGTTCCTCCCCAGCGCCCAGGTGTAACCCTTGGAAAGAGCGAATGGGATATCTGCTCAGTATGACGTGGTAGCCGCGCCCCCGGTGGTGCGGGTATAATGCTGCCAACTTAGAGAAGACCGCTTCTGTGTCTTTACCCCCAATTTCTTGCAAACAAATGAGGTCTGGTTTTTCCGACTGAATTAGATTAATCAAAGCTTGTGGTGATTTGGTATGCCAGCCGAAGTTTGCAGAAAAAACCTTAACGCTTGGCTGGGAGTCACTTATATTAGCCGGCTGGGGAGAAAAGTAGGTGACGTGCAGCCAACCCAGCAGGCAGAGGCAAGCCACAGACGAAACAATCG
>CAZJNL010000256.1:0-6847 GCA_964546515.1 uncultured Oscillatoria sp. | reverse complement strand
CCACCGCCGTACTGTCCCCTAAAAAGGCGGCCTCTGAGATAGCGCTGTCGAAGACACCTTCGAGTCGGGATACTTGGCCATCTGTCACCGTGATTAAATTATAAACATCAACCACATATTCACTGCCGTTTTCCTTGACTGTGAGGTCTTCGTGTAACAGGGACACAATCTGATCTTCGCCCTCAAAATACCCGCGGATCTCGAAGAGATTGCTTGTGACGAACTCGTCTCTCGTGGCAAAGAAGTTCAGTACGCCCTCACGACCATCCCATTCGCCAGCAAACGGGATTATACTCGAATCTCCAGAAAATGTCCAAACTGTATCCTCAGTTAGCAAGTCCTGGAAGCTTGTGTAGTCACCTCGTCCCAGCGCTTCGTACATCTGCTCCACGACCTGCAAGTCGGCGCTATCAGCACCAAAGCTTTTTTGCGAGCCGGATCGTCCTTCAGCGAAACCGTAGGTGATTAGGTGTTCTAGCGCTCCCTCAAGAGATCCCCCGACTGCTTGATTGACATCCGGGTTGTTGGTTAAATAATTACTCAAAAAGTCTCGGTTTTCTCCGCGTAAAATTGCGCGTCCCTCGTTTATCCCTTGCGTTATTAGGTGCTGGAACGCTCGCTCTTTGTCCCCCCCAAAGGCTTGATTGACGTCGGCATTGTTTGCTAAATAATAGTTGAGGTCGAATGCCGGTGAGAATCGCCGCCCCTCTCGCACGCCATTGTTTTGCAAATGATTTAACAGATCGGCGTAATTAAAATTTTTTAGATCGGAGTTGCTATTCCGATAATAGTCCAAATCCACCCAAGGCGAAAATTTACGCCCTTCCAGCAAACCATATCTTTGGAAATGTTCGCGCAATTTTGCTTCGGTCTTGATCCCGGCAGCCGCTAAGTCCGGATTTTCGGCTGCATAATACTGAGCATCAAATAAATCTATGGCCACAGTACATTCCTCTTTGAACGCACTCTAATTATCAGTTTTTGGTTGATTTGCCTGTCGAACTCGACCGGCACCCGAAGCGTGCGGTGTGAAGGGTGAACAGTGAAATCACACTTCTTCTTGTTTCACCCCTCACACTGCAGCCCTCAATCAACTCAGAAGTAGGACGTATGTCCCCCACCACGGAGCCCCTAGTTCAGCGGACTACTGTCCGCAGCGAACGCCAATCATATCCGGGCGAACATTAGCTTCCAAAACCACATCAATCAGGAACGGTCCCTTGTGCGACAGAGCCTGCTCAATCGCCGGCCCAATCTGCTCGGGCTTCTCCACGCGAACTGCAGGAACGCCCATCGAGCGGGACATTTCATCAAAGCGAATTTCTGGCTTCGACAAGTCAAAAGACAGCGGAAAATCGTGTTCCGGTACGCCTATCTCTTTCCAGTAAGCCTGGATGTTCAGCTGCAGCAGCCGGTAAGATCGGTTGTTGCAGATGATAAACTTGGCGTCTACATTGTGCCGAGCCGCTGTCCACAGAGCCTGTATGGTGTACATGCTCCCGCCGTCGCCGGTGAAGCCAATCACTGTTTTATCAGGATTGGCAAGTTTAGCCCCAATCGCACCCGGAATCCCCACTCCCAATGACCCCCCACGAGTTAGGAAATAGTGTCCCGGTTGCGTTGTCGGCTTGTACCTGACCACGGGTGGCGAACAGGTGAGCGCTTCATCAAAGATGATAACATCATCCGGCAGTTTGGGCGCGAACTCTTCCATAAACCGGGAAAAGTTCAGGGGAACCTCGTCCCGTATGGCTTTATCCGCGTCCAAGGCTTTGGCTAATTTTTCTTCTTTTGCTTTCCCTATTTCCGCCACCCTCGCCTGAGCGGCGCTTTTCTGTTCCGGCGTCATTATCTCTTCCAAAGCTGTTGCCAACTTCCCTAGGGTGAGTTTCGGATCGCTAACCGTCCCAATATCAACCGGGTGATTCTTGGCAATTTCATACCCGTTCAAATCGATATGAATCACCTTGGCTCCCGGAGCGAACACGCTACCCAGTTCGGGGAAAACCTCTGGCACAATGTAGGTGGCGCAGACTAGGTTAACATCCCCTTTTTGCAGAATCGGAAGGCTCTGGTAGCCAAACATGTGGCCGGTAGCTCCCTGGTACAGGGGGTGAGTGTGGCTCATGTTGAGTTCGCCGTTGTCCGATTCCCACACTTCCGCACCCAGGAGTTCCGCTACTTTTGCCAACTCTTCCTGCGCTCCAGAATACGCTATCCCGTCTCCAATAAAAATCATTGGCTTGCTAGCCGCAGCCAGCATAGCAGCCATTTCTTTAACTGTCCCATCTTCTGGCGCTACGCGGGATGAAGGGATAAAGGTGGGGAACACGTCTTCTACCACCGGCTCATCTAAAATATCTTGCGGAAGGCACACATATACCGGTCCCATTGGGGGAGTGGCGGCAATTTTGATCGCCCGCCGCAAGACGCGCAGTACAGATTTGGAGTCCATCACCATCGTTGACCACTTAGTGACCGGCTCTGCCATTGCCACCAAATCTCCCGCCATCTGGGCATCCATCGCCTGATACTTAATACCCGCGTCTCCGCCAATCACAACCAGAGGGGAGTGACCGCGTTTTGCCTGGTAAAGGGCTCCGATGCCGTTGCCCACTCCGGGAGTGCTGTGCAGTTGCACCAGCGCCGGCTTTTTCGTCGCCCGAGCGTAACCGTCTGCTGCCATCACCGCAATAGACTCTTGCAAGGTGAGGATGTATTTCATCTGCGGGTACTCCCACAGCGCATCCAGAAACCCCTGCTCTACCGTGCCGGGGTTGCCAAACATGTAGGTAATTCCATCCGCGAGCAGTTGCTCGATTATCGCGAAGCGTCCTGTTTTCCCAGTCATTAATTTTGTTTTCCTTGTCTGTTAATTTTTATCGGTTGCTCAAACTGATTTCTATCACTTTGGCTTGAACAATCACTGAATAGATTGAGGGCGCACAATCGAGAGTAACGGCCAAAAAATAGTGACAGTCAACCCTAACAATCTCTCTTCTTCTCTTCTCTCAGCGTCCTTGGCGTCTTGGCGGTTCATTAAATCACTACTCTCTTCCACCCCACCCTGGAGATCGCAGCAACCGCCGGCAATTGTAGGGGCGGGTTTATCCGACATATCTGCACGGTGGCAAAGGATATCTATCAACCCGCCCCCAGCACGCCAACCCGCAGCTGAGGAAGACACCGGCACCCGCCGGTGCCTCCCACTGGCTTGACAAATCGACGGCAACTGTGCTCTAATTCTGGGCCGCGAATTACCAGCCGTACCGCTTCAGTCCGAGCTCCAAGGTTTCCACGATCTTTTCACCCGTTAAATAGGAGTCGGGAGTGGAGCGTCCGGTGATAAATGGATAGTCCACAATCACGGACGTTTCCTTACCGAAGTTGCCAATGTACGCGCCATCGGGCCCCGTGGCGTCGCGGAGGATGTACTCCAAGGGATACGGCGGCGGGCCCATGTTGAAGTCGGTGCCCATGAAGCCGGTGCCGTCGTGGTAGTCGTACTCTTTGCAGTGACCGGTGACGCGCTTGCCCCAGATGATGCTCTTGCGATTTTCCAGCTCGCGAGCGAAAGCCAGACAGGCAACACCGTAACACTCGGCACCGATGGGTTTGTTCATCTTCAAAAAGCTGAGGATGATGTCGTGAACCCTTTGGTTGTTAGCTAAATCGACGATTGGGCCACTCCCTCCGACGATCAGCATGGCGTCAAATTGCGACAGAAACTCCTTTTCCGCCTTGTCGATTGCCTTGTAATAACTCTCCAGATCCCGGAGCAGGCTGCTGGAGCTGAAATAAGGCATCTCTGGGATTATTTCAGAGATATTCACCGGGTTGTCCAGTCTGGGTGAGGAATCGATTGCCTTCACCTTTTCCGCTACTTCCTCGGAAGTGACGCTGCGTCCCAGCGGCGGGTCGATGTAGTTGGGGTCCATGCTGGGGGGCAGAGCCACAGGACGCTTGCCCTTGGGAGTTGCGAAGGTGACTTCATACCCCGCTTTATCGAAGGTTTCCAGGGGGCCAATCAGCTCCTCACCCCAGTAACCCCACTCGGACAAGATAATCAAAATCTTTTTCGTCATGCGATTGCCTTACCTCGTTAAAAGCTTTGCAAATTTGCTCTGAGAGGGATGCACGCCTTTCGGCTGTTCGGTAGCTAACACAGAAGGCTTGAGGGTTCAGTCGGTGTCTTGTAGCCTAGCTAACATTGAGCTTTATGTAATTTCCTCAATCCCTGTGAACAAGTATGGCACTGCGATCTCAGAATTGACAAGCATTCTCCAGATTTTCTTAATAATTATGGCCGCAGCCCCGATCTTGAAAGGGGATGCGTGCGGGAGACAAGAGGAAGTTGGGTCGATTGACAGAGGGGAAAGAGGGGAATCGAAAATGGGAAACAAGGAAAAATACTCACGGTTCATCCTTGCTCCTTGTTCTCTCCTCGATTAAAACTCGAAGGTGGTTCTGAGCGTGCCAATAACGGCGTCTTTGTTGTCGGCGTTTTGGTTAGGCGCAGTTAGCCAGATCACACCCGGGGTAATAGAGATATGATCTGTTACCTGATACTTGTAGAAGCCCTCGACGTGCAGCGGCAGATCCCCAACACCGCCCAAGTAGGGTTCCGCACCGACAACAATACCGCCCAGGTTGCCTTTCAAGCCCAAGTCGGGGAAGGTAAGGGTGAGTGCGTAGTTCCAAACGTCAGCGGCGTCGGAATTTCCGTCACCGATCGACTGGACTCTGGTCGCGCCAACCCAACCCCCAATACCAAATTTGGGGCTGAGTTTCCAAAAAACTTCGCCGCCGTAGGAGTTGGATACCGTTGCGTAGGGGAGAAATGTGTTGTACATGACGCCGGTGCCGGTATACCCAGCAATGCCAAAGAAGGCGCTGTTATCCCCAAAGGCGAAGTGGCCAGGGCCAAAGTAAGCGTGGTTGTAGGTGAGCGCCACGCCCAGGTTCTTGCTGGGCTTCCAGGTTAGCTGTGCGGTGGTGGAGGAGTCACCATTAAACAAACCGTTGCCCGCGCTCGGGATAGAAGCTTCTCCTGCTAAGTAGCCGGCACTGAGCTGCAGTGAATTGCTGAGGCTGTAGAGGAACCCTATGCCCGATCCGCCGCCCAGGCGTTTAATCGGATTTCTCTGGGCAAAGATAGACAGAGTGGTTCTACCGCCGTCAAAGTCCTCAAAGTAAGGGTTGACACTGGGCGCGTAATCTGCATGAAGCCCGCCGTAAGCTTCAACAACGGTTAGCAACTTCTCGCCAACTGGTTTCCAGTAGTGCAGTGTTACCAAGCCCACAATCTGGCTGTTGTTCCAATCCCCGTACCATTGAGAGGTCTGAACGCCCTCTGGGGTGCCAAAAGCAGGGAAGAAGCTGCCGGGGATGTTAATAGTGTCGGCAAATTGGGGGGCGCGGCTGTTGCCGGTGGCGATGCGGGTGACGAGCAAGTCTTTGCCGGTGAAGCTGGTGTTGAGGGTGAGGCGAACTCGCTGCTGGAACACAGGAACGTTATTGCCACCCCCTTCGCCTATCACGTCAGTGGCCACAAAATTCACTAAACCGTGCAGCTTGGTGGTGGTGGAGAATTGGTTAGCTTCCAGTTCGGCGGTGCGAGCTTCCAGGGTGTCGGCGCGACCGCGCAGGGTGGCCAATTCTGCCTGAAATTCCTCTGCCAGCCGCTGCAGCAGCGCTAAATCTTGTTTCGTGGCGAGGTTGGAAGTGTTGGTGGTTCCAATTAGCTGAACGATTCTTTCCAGACAGGCGTTTAAACCGGCAGCGAATTCGTAGCGCGTCATGGCCCGATTTCCCCGGAAGGTGCCGTCGGGATAGCCGGCAATGCAGCCGTAGCGCTCCACCAGGTTCTGCAAGGCTTGGAACGCCCAGTCGGTTGGCTGTACGTCCGACAGCTGGGAAACGGAGGTGACTTGCGCCATCGGATCGCTGTCACTGCCTGTGGTGTCAGAGTTGACCGGCTCTGCGAGTTCTGCTATTGCTGGTGCTGGCAATGAGGCTGCGGCTGCCGGTGGCGCACCGGCAACCTCAACGGGGGTGACTGGGGGTGTGGGAGTGCTGGCGACACCGGCACTGTGCGGTGCCGGCAATTCTGCTGCGGGTGCCGGTGGCGTCACTGTGGCCACCGGCACTGTGTTAGCAACCGTCTCGGTGCCTGTGTGGGGTTTTCGCTGCTCTCCACTGTCTGGCAAATGTTTGTGCTCAAACCCGCCCCTGGGAGCCTCCGTCGCTTGTGCGGTTAGAATCTGAGCCGGCGCGAATTTTCCGGTTTTATCGGCTGGCTCTGTTATTTCCGCTCTCGCTTCAGCACAGACAGCCAAGGTTGCGGCTGAAACTGCCGTACCGGCTAGAAAAGATTTCCACAAAACCTTAGACAAGATTTGCTTCTCCTTGAGTTTTGCAGACACCACCTGCAGGGAGTTGTCTGGTGCAACTCCCGCCAGTATATACTATTTGTTTTTGTTTGCCCATTTTTGGGCTATCATAAAAACTTATAAGTTTGCCTTGGGCAAGCTGGCAGGCACAAAAAAACCGGCTGTCCAGAAACCCGGTTTCTCAGCGGGCGCTTGATATCAAGTCCGCGCGGACTTGTGAGCCCCCAGAACCTGCAGCCGCTCTCTAAAAAAGAAAATTACTCATCCGGATTTCAGAGAGCGAGAGGGAGGGGTTTCTCCCTAAGAGCCGCACACGCCTGCAGTCTAGCAAGCGCCAGGTGCCGGCTGAGAGAGAATTTTGGCAATCGGTTGCAAATCCAGCCACCACTGGTTTTTGGGGCGCTGGCGCTCTTTGTCCACCATGCGGGGCAAGTCGCCGAGGTCGAAGAACTGGG
>CAZJNL010000255.1:0-6851 GCA_964546515.1 uncultured Oscillatoria sp. | reverse complement strand
ATCTCGGTTTTTCAAGTCTCGGTTTTTCAATATCATCAGGGTGTCCGCTTTCAAAAACTCTCCCTTAACGGCGTACCGGCGAATCACCGTATCCAGGTTATCTAAAGGGCCAAACTGAGACAGTAACTGGCCATATTCTTGAGCCTCAGTCTTGGGATAGGTTTTGATGCTGTTGGCTTCGCAAAAGCTGCACTGGTAATACATAATTTCGGTATTTGCCAAGTGCTTATCGTCCCAACCGGCAGCTTTGATGTACTCCCAGAAGAAGTTTAACCCCGACAGGAAGCCTTTCTGAATCATGTACAGGCTCCACTTTTCGACAATCTGGATATTCTCAGTGCTGATCAGTTCTTCATCCTCAACCATCCGCTTCAGCATTTCGGGGAAGTGCAAGTGCTGCAAATCGTGCCGGTACAGGTTGCCAAAGTTGTGCTTGAGCTGGTGGTGTTCGATGAAGGCGAGGATGCCAATATTGAACCCCACCTCAAAGAGCCGACCTAAATTTTCTGCTATCATGTTTTACTGCAAATTTTCCTATCAGTTACCGCTAATCTTACCGTTTGCAGTAGGGGCAAATTTATAAATATCGTCTGAAACTTAGAGACATTTCTCCTGAACCCGCCCCTACGCAGTCCTTCCCCCTTGGAGGGGGGTAGGGCTAAAGCCCTACTACGAACCTTTTTACCTAGCTCCCTCCTCTATTAATGCTTTCTTAACCTCGGTCATAAAGGCCAAAGCGTTAAATTCAATCTCCCCTCTCATGTGGTTAAAGATAGACAGTTTCCCAAACGAATCATCTCCGATGATATTCTCGTAAGGGTCGAGTTTTAAACTGATGTTGCTGTTTTTCTCGAACCGCGAAAAGTGAAACAGCGTCAGGTATTGCAGCAAGTCAGCTTTCAGGGGAGTGTCATCCAGCAATCCCTGACGGATGTCCATGTCATCGAGAATGCCTTCATAGATATTCACCAGTGTAGCGTAAGAAACAACGCCATTGTAAAAGCGCTCCTCCTGCTCCTTCTTACCTCCTACCGTAATCCCATTAAACAGGTTGAAAAACACCACAGCTTGCTGCTTGGGATCTCTGGACAGACTTGTGAGCTGCTCGGTGTTTGAGACATACAAGGATCTCACCCCCGGATCTTTTAGCTTGCGGACGTAGTATTTATCAAAAAACACCGGGTATATCTTAATGTCCTCACGCTCTCCCTTCAACTCCTGGATTAGTTTGGGCGACATAAAATACAGTTCCTCTTCCTCCTGACTCCTGGTGATGTGCAGGGTGTTGGAATAGGGAGCTTGCGCGATATATAAAAAGTGTCGGTATCCCTCCCGATAAAGATTGTCCACCGTATTGATCAGCACCGGCGCGTCGCGATAGATCCGCGAATTGCGGCCATTGTCAGAGAAAGTCTTGAGAATCTCTAGCCGAACAGTACCGTCCTCTTGGCGCGTCACGCTCACCACTTCTCCCAGCAAATTGGAAATGCGGCTCTTCCGGTTCTTGCTACCTGTCCTAGCGTCGATCTCCACGCTGGATACTATAATAATAGCAAGTTTCTCTAGCGTTGGGAACTCCTCGACAAAGCGAAACTTTTTGGGAAGCACAGAGTACAGGGAACTCAGACCGTTAGCAATGGTGAACCGGCTCAGTTTCTTCACCCGGAACCCTTGGGAACTGCACCGGCATTTCTCACTCAACAGGTGAGACAGTCCTTTAGAAAGGTTTGCCAGAAACTTCTCAACCGGAAAAGGATTCTCGTGGTCGCCCTCGTGTAACCGCACCATCGGGACAAATAAATTGTCCGGGGCATTTTCCAGCAACAGGTTCAGGCATATAAGCGCCAGCACCACCCAGGTGAACTGGTAAACAAAAGCCTGAGTCGTGTCCAAACGATTCGGGTTATTCTCGTTTAGGCGCGTGTTGTCGTAGGGAAACAGGACTAGCTTATTCTGCTCCAAATTCCTCGTGTACTTTTCCCAGCAGGGGTTCTGCTTGGGAACCCAAGCCACCGGCAGCGCACTTATCCCTTTTATATCATACTCCCAGCTGAACTTTTCCCGCTCTTCAGCCGGAAAGTAGCGGATATCTTCTATCGTAATGCTAGCCGGCAACTGGCAGAGAGCGTCCTCATCCACATGCGCCCCACCAATCGAGATATATCTCAGGCATTCCTTGGGATTGCGCCCCAAGACCTCCCCAAAGAAAGCCCCGTTAATCATGCTATCGATGTCCCGGTTCAGGATGCCTTTCCTCACCGCAATCTGGATGGGATAGGTTCGGGTTGGCAAAATCGCCTGTCTTTCCAGAAAGTTTCTCAGCAATTCCCTCAACCGGCTTATCTTGTCGCGCACATTATACTTATTGAAGCCTCGCACGATGCCCTGAAAGAGTCTCTTTTTCGCCTCCTCATCATTTCCTTGCAGCACCGGCAGGATTCGGGTATCAAAAACCGTAACAGGATCGTAATTTAGGTCGTTGCTTGGCGTATAGCCGGCAGCCCAGGGGTCATCGCACGCCAACACAAAAAAGTACAAAAACACCCGCCTCAATACTCTGGCGGCAAAAGTTTCCCTTTTGGAAGAGTCCCCGATTTCCTCCTGATGTTTCTTGCTTTCTGGACTGATGATATCCAGATTGTAGTCAAAGACTTCATCACCCCCCAGCGCTTGCACCTTGCCGGCCAACTTTAATTTTAGGCCAAAAACAAACTGAATCTCTCCCCCACTTCTGTCCGTATTTTCTCCCAAATACCCGTCTACAATAGGAATGATGGGAAGGGAGTCCAGAGCTTCGGCGCGGGAAAACGCATCTTTATAGTTAACCGTCGCCCCAGCATAGTTCACTTCGTAATGGCCATCTGGTCTGTCAGCGCTGATATACTCTTCTATCAGCCTCAGCCGCCGTCTCAAGTCTCGCAGATAGATAAGTCCCAGGGTGTCTTGCGTCTCGATGTTCTCGACCAGATACTCCAAATAAGTAATTTTCGCTTCTTTCTTCAGCTTCCCCAGGGTTTCTGTATCGACAATTTCCTGCAGCCGGTAAAAGTCAGAAAATTCCTCGATCTCCAGACGGTCGAGAGCGCTATACAAATCTGACTTGTCCTCTTCACTTTCCCAAGGCACCTCTTGCTCAATGTAGTTCTCCAATCCCCGCCTGAGACTGTCTTTAAACTCATTGATATTGCGCACCGCAATCGTGAGTTTGTGTAATTTCAGCAGGGACTCACCGCCAGGACGGTCAAATTCTAGACTAAGTTTCTGTTTTACCAGGTTATCATACCGCTTGCCAAAGTCGTAGGCAAAACCCAACTGCTCTGGGTTTCTCGTCGGAAAAGATTGCAAATCGCGAGTTATTAAACCGGCAACCAACTCCTGAATAGAGCCAAACGACTCAGTTTCTAGCAGTTTAGATTCTAGCAGCTGCCTCAAACACTCTCTTATCTCCCGCACCTTACCGGGAAAGACTTCTCGGAAACCCCGGCTAAAATTGACACTTGCGGAGCGAACCCCAAGGGATGAATCCAGGGGATTCTGCACCTGCGCCGAAGTCGCAAGAGAGGCGGCTAATTTATCAATATCAACAAGCAACTTGCGGCGATCTCCCGATATCCTGAACGGATTCTCACTCCGCAAAGCCCTTAAAATATTGTCCAGCAAATCGCTGTAGTTCACGGCGACTAAATCGCCGTCACCTTGCTGTAAGATGTTCACCCCGTTCCCCTCCTCAGAACACTTGAATCCACTCTTTCACATCATATTCCGTCCAGATGCCGTTTTGCCAGTAAGGATCTGCCTCAACCAGCCGGCGCACCGTAGCTTCATCTTCCGCCTCATAGATGCCAAACACCTTGGTGACATCCTTAGTTGGGCCAACCGCAATCACAATACCGGCTTCCTTTAGCTTCCTCAGTCCATCCAAATGAGCTTGCCGGTAAGGCTCCCGCTTTTCCAGCACATTCTCACAGTAACTTCCCCACATCACATACTTAGGCATACTTAATACCAAATTTAGATTTCCCCTTGCGGGGGCGGTTGAAATTGCCGCCGATACTATCCTACCACACCCTCACCTGCAAGAAGTTAGACTTCCCGCAAATTTAACAAAATTTTACGGAAGTTTATAGCCAGCAACGCGCAGCCTCAACTCACCGATGGGGCTAAATCCCAACTGCAAACGGTGGGGCTTTAGCCCAACTACAAACGGTGGGGCTAAAGCCCAACTGCAAACGGTGGGGCTTTAGCCCAACTACAAACAGCTCACCGGCACCCGGAGCGCAGCTGAACCGCACTCTTATCCCTGGCGCTCTAAAATCAAATCCATTGCCCTGAACACAATCTTCTTCCGACTGACAAATTCCCCAAGCTCTTCAGCTTCATAGCGACCCTCAAAAGCTTCTAACGCCGCCTCTCTCAAAGCAGATTCATAGGCATCCTGTAAAGTTTCTAACAATTCTTCCTCAGTCAGATAGGTTCCTTTGGCCTTTGGCCGGCGATTGCTGCGCTGAATTTGCTTGACACAATTTAAAATAGAAGTCTCCCACGACCTAGTGCTGCGCTTTTCCGCCGCTTGCTTAATCAGATGCAACAGCAGAATAATACCGAAACTGAAAATTTTGTTTAGCTTGTCAGTTTTACTCATCTCCTCTAACTCTTCCACCAGTTCCAGAGCCTCAGTAATTTTACCCTGGTGCAGCAATTCCTTGAGAGTCATTAATTCTTCCATCAGTTCAATCCCTCCACTGTATTTACTCTAGCACTCTCGCAGGAGGCAGAGCCTCTGGTAGATGCGTTCCCAGCTTGAGGCTGGGAACGAGGAACTATTCTCTTAGCCCGCGCAGGCGGGCTTTGTCTGTATAGCCGCGATTTCAATCGCCAGGTAGCTAACTTCTCAAACTAACATTAAACTGCTTAACCAGAGCCTCCCGAACCTTTTGGTGTACCGGCTCAACATCAGAATCAGTGAGCGTGCGATCGCTCACCCGGTAAACCAGCCGGAACGCCAAACTCCGCTGACCAGAAGGCACATGCTCCCCGCGATACTCATCAAACAACGCCACCGACTCCAGCAGCGAACCCGCAGCCTTAGCGATCGCCCGCTCAAATTCCGCCACAGACACCCCAACCGGCGCGAAAAACGCAATATCCCGGTCAGAAGCAGGATAACTCGAATAGGCGCGGAACCGGCTTCCCAGCGCCCCCTCACCCACAGCAGCCAAAAGCACCGCCAAATCCAGCTGGAACACGTAAACCTCATCTGGCAAATCCCGCTCTTGGCGCAACTGGGGGTGCAGCTGGCCAAAAATCCCCAGCCGGCTGTCCCCCACCCACAGAGACGCCGTGCGTCCGGGGTGCAAGCGCTCCTCAGAGCTCTCCGGTTTCCACTCCACCGGCACACTGAAGCGCCCAAACACACTTTCGAGCACACCCTTCGCCTCAAACCAGCTCAGCGGCTGCTCGCCACCGCCGCGCACCCAGCGCCCCACTTCCGGATCGCCCCCAATAATGCCGGCGATCGCCGAAGCTTCCTTCAAAACATCTCCTTCCTTCCAGAAAATGCAGCCAATTTCAAACCCATTCAGCGGGCCATTTCCTTGCTGCAAATTGTACAGAAAAGCTTCAATCAGCCCCGACAGCATCTCAGTCCGCAGCGCCGAATATTCAACAAACAGAGGATTCGCCAGCGCCACCTGATTTTCTTCCACCGGCTTCACCAGAGAATAGTGCATAAGTTCCGTCAAACCCGCAGCCCGGAAAGCCGAGCGCAACTCCCGAGTCAGCTGCTCTTCCACCGGCAAACAGCCCAGCATCGCACTACCCGAAAGCGTCTCGCAGAAATTATCATAGCCGTACAAACGGGCAATTTCCTCAATCAAATCGATTTCCCGCTCCAAATCCCGATAGCGATAAGCCGGCACAGTCACCGTCCAAACCCGCTCCGGCGCCCGCTCCACAGAGCAACCCAGCGCCGTCAGAATCCGCTCCATTTCCTCCGGTTGCAACTCCCCAGTTGCATCTCCCCGCTTCACCTGTCCCAAAACCCGATTAACTCGGTCAAGACGCAACTCCACAGAGCGAGTGAAACTAACAGATTCCGCCCGGGAAATCGCCTGAGACACCGGCACCCCCTGAGCCAATTCAGCAATCAACTTCAGAGCTCGCCCGCAAGCCACCGGCAATTCCGCCTGATTCACCCCCCGCTCATAGCGAGTGGAAGACTCAGATCGCAAACCCTGACTGCGAGCCGACCGGCGAATCGCCGCCCCCTCAAAAATCGCCGCTTCCAGCACCAAAGAAAGCGTCCCCTCATGGACTTCCGTTTCCTCACCGCCCATGACACCCGCCAGAGCCACCGGCAAATCATTCGCCACAATCAGCAGATTTTGTTCTTGCAGCCCCCGCACCTGACCGTCCAGAGTTTTCAGAGATTCCCCAGCCTTAGCATATCGCACACCAATTGTCAAATTATCGCTGCCCGCCACAGTTTGCAAGCGCTCGCGGTCAAAAGCGTGAAGAGGCTGCCCCCACTCCAGCAAAATATAATTAGTGACATCCACCACATTATTAATCGGGCGCACCCCAGCAGCTTGCAGCCGGCGCTGCAACCACACTGGAGACGGGGCAATTTTCACCCCTTCAATCGCCGTACCGATATAAATCGGGCACGATTGCAGAGAATTGTCAACCCTCAAATTTGAACTTTCAGACAGAATTTCCCCCAGCTCACCCGCTTCCGGGAGACACACAGTTGCGCCAGTCAGCGCCGCCACTTCCCGAGCCACACCCACCATACTGAGAGCGTCAGCACGATTTGCCGTTGCTGTCAAGTCCAGAATCACATCATCCAGACC
>CAZJNL010000254.1:0-6868 GCA_964546515.1 uncultured Oscillatoria sp. | reverse complement strand
AGGGAGCCGGCACCACTACAGTGACCAATCCGCTGCTGATTGTTGAGGTTCTGTCCAAATCCACGAGCAACTACGAGAAAGGGGATAAATTTCAATATTATCGCTCAATTCCTGATTTGAGAGAATATGTTATGATTGACCAGTACACCTATCATGTAGAGCAGTTCGCTAAAACTTCTGATGGCAAATGGGTATTGAGTGAGTTTGACTCTGCGGATGCCTTACTGTCACTCACTTCGGTAGAGTTTCAAATTCCCTTGAGTGAGATTTATGAGCGGGTGAATTTTGAGGAAAGTGGGGAAGAGTGAGGAACCGCCACAGGACGCGGCGGCTTCCCGCAGTTGCGGACGCGCCAAGAGCGCCAAGGAAAAAGAGAGGGGCGAGCGCCCACTCTAAGAGGTTATTTTGGCAAATTATAGCAGGAGTGTTTGATGGCGCTGTAGTTGGCATCAAGGGCGGGTTGCAGTAATAAGATTGCGGCGATGCGTCTGGCGATATTAGTGACTTCGCGGACTTCTTCTTTGGTGAGAGAGCGCTTCAGCAGTTTGTGTTCGCGATAGCTCAGCCATTTTTTGATGATTTGATAGCCGCCAGCGGTATAATTCCACACTGGAAGCGGGATGTTTTGACCGTATGCGATGTTGTTCAGGTAAATGTCGCAGGTTGTTTCGCCTAACAGTTGGGTTGCTTGTTGGCAATCTTCACCCCTATCGCCTGTGGCAATTGGGGAGAGGGGTGGCGAAGGCGGGGTGAGGGTACGCTCGATAATTTTGCCTTTTCCAGGCATGGTGACGCCATTTTTACCGGCATGACCCCAACCGGCAGTGATGGCTAAATCTCCGGTGTCGGGATTGAGCTGTCCGTCGCCAGCGCGGGAGATAACAGCGAGCGCTTTTAGTTCTGGTCGGATTTTACCGGCTGTCACACCGGCAACTGGGGTTTCTGTGTCGAGCAAGGCGGCTATTTGACGCCCCAGTTCAGCAGATTCCAGCAAGTCTGCTCTGGCATTGGGAAGGGGTATGCGCAGCCAATCTTGTTGAATGCCGTCAGCGTTTTCTGCGAGGTATGCCGGTGAGTGGCCAATCGCTAGGGCGTGCATCCAGATAAGCGCGGCTGTGTCAGCGTCTGCGTCAGGATTGAGGATACCTGTATGGGCGAGATAAGCGCGAGCCGGTGGGGAAAGATTGGCTGTGGTTGCCGTGTTTGATACTTCATTCAGGTCGAAAAGCGTGTCTTGCTTAACAGCATTTTTTCCCTTATTCTTAGAAGCGGGGCGGAGATACAGGGGGAAATAATAGGCGTGACCGCGCAGGAAATCATTGTCGCCAAGAAGTTGCGTAAAAAACAGCGGCACTCCTTCCGGATTGGCTGCGCCGGCAGGACGGCTGATCAGAAATGCGTTTCCCGGATAGCACTGCGCCCAAAGTGCCGGTCGAGAGCGGTTCCAGAGCGGACTGACATCGCTATAATAGCACCAGCGAGTGTCAAAGGGGCGAAGTGCGTAGCGGCGAAGCATTGAAGATTGGTATGGCTCAGCAGCTCTAACTTTTTGCCGGACTTTTTTTGCCTCGAAGCCGGCTGCATCTTCAGTAAGTCCCGTGCCTAATGCTTTCAGCGCGTCCCAATCGGTGGTAGAATCGTAATACATCCGCATCCGCTGTTCAAGGGCGTCCTTATCAATATCAATCAGCGCCCCACCGCGCTTTTCAAACAAGCCATTCATGGGAGGTTCCGCGCACAAATCCACCTACTTTGGCCACTCCAAATAGTGTGAGGCTACATCAGAAGGGCGGAAAGAGTAACGGTTGCTCTTGTCTGGATTAACCGTTTGGTACTGGGCGTCAAAATTTTTGGCGTTGAGGCTCTCTAGCAGCTCCGCACGTTTAGTCACGCCCCAGAAATGGCGGAACCATACTGTTGGCTGCTGACTCCTGTTTTCTTGACGCACAAACAGCGCGATTGCAGTTCCGACGCGAATCCCTTCCCGATTGTACTGTGTGGAAAAAACGCTGGGGTCAGGCTTGCCTTCAGGTGTCAGTTTGCCAGTTTCCCGACTGTCCCCATTCATGCAGTCAAACCACAGCTTGTCGAACTCTCTGAAGGCGCGATACCGCATGACGACCAAAGACGGATCGCTGAGGTAAGAGAAGTTTGAAATATAGCACACCACACCTTTGCCCGTCTTCTGTGCGATGCACTGTTCAGCTAGCCCAAAAAAACGCAGATAAAGCTCGTCAAGGTTAAATTTATTGATGCCCCATTCGGAAATTAGCCCTTCTTTGTAGGGTGAAACTAGCCCCTGTTCTTCCTTTGGGCTGACACCGTCAAAGGCGCTGTAAGGTGGATTGCCCAGAATCACCAAAATAGGTCTGTCTCGCTTAACCTCATCAGCAGCCTCCCGCTCTCTCTTCAGTTCAGGAAAGGTGAATTCCAGTTGCTTGATTTGCTTTTTTACCGCTTCATCGGGTGGTGTCCAGCCGGTGAGGGCGTTGGTCAGATATACGCCACCTCGCTCTTTTTCACCCGACAGAGGCACGCCGAGGTTTTGCAGCAGCAGCCCCAGTTGCAAGTGAGCCACCACAAATGGTGCCGTCAGAATCTCGAAGCCGAAAACTCGCTTGATGGCGGCTTCTTTTAGATCGTGAAGCCATAAAGCGCCTTCGCCTTTTTCTGACAAAGTGGTAGCAATGCGTTTTAAGACTTCCACCAAATAAGCACCCGTACCGCAACAGGGGTCAAGGATGTAAACGTTTGGGTTAGCTAAACCGTCCTCAATTTCTAATTCTTCTCGCAAAACTGTATCGACGCGGGATACCATGTACCGCACAATTTCTGGCGGAGTGTACCAGACGCCAAACTGTTTGCGCAAGGTGGGGTCAAAAGCTTGCAGAAAGGGTTCATAGAAATACTGAACAGCCTGCCATGACTCAAATTTGGTAAAGAATTCCTCTCTCCGGATGCGGTTGAGTGCTGCGCCTGTCCAATCGATCACTTCTATCAATCCTAAGGGCTTCAGTTTGGTTGGAGCTGATATCTGATCAAAAAGTGCCTGAATCATCGGAACGTGCAGATAGTTAGCGGCAGTCCTCCAGTCAAATCGCTCCTGTCGTGTTGGGTTTTCTTTGTGCCACAGCACCCAAGCTGAGAAGATATCGTAAAATAGGGTTTGTACTAAGGTGGAGAGAAAGAAGCGCTCCCCTTCGCCTTTTTCTCCCTCGAACTTAATGCCCAGCGCCGACTCTAAAGCGGTGCGAACAGTTGCCAAAGCGGATATATTTGTCTGAGCAATGCGAGATAGCGCATCGCGGGCATAAGAAGCGAGAAACCAAGCAACGTCTGCCGGTGTTGCTAGGGGGGCTGCGGAAAGCATCACCCGCTTCAGATATTCAATAAAGCCGTCGCCGCGCTGCTCAGCAAACTGGCGCGGATTGGCAGCTTTTGCCCAGAAGTCTGCCTCGCTCTCGGCTAACCGATAGGTTTCCAGCTGCACCGGCTTGCCGTTTGCATCTTGACCTACCAGCACAAAGTCGCGATAATTAGTAACTAAAACTTGGCGATATTTATCCCAATATCGGTAAACTTGCTCGCTCTTGGCAACAACCTCAACCTCATTGTTGGTGCCTTTGACCTCAATAACGCCGCGTTCAGGATTTTGCGGGTCTGTCGGTTGGGCATCTGACAGTTTTTGGAACTGGCTGGCTGTGAACAGTCCGCCGTCAGGAAGTCCCGCGCCTTTGTTTTTGATGTTGATGACGCAGCGCACTTTCGGCTTGAGTGTTTTGCCAATCTCGTTGAACAGGTTGGCGAGTGGGGCGTAATAGGAAGTTTCTTGAACAGCTGCGCCGGTGGCGCGGATGTCCCGCAGTTCGCGGATGTAGGTTTCTAGTGGGTTCATCTGCGGTTGGGTGCGTTAGGCTATCTGACAAAATACTGTGCTGTCGGTTTGAATAGTTTGGCTGCGCAACAATTTGTAACAGTCGGAAGCTGTTACGCTTTTAAGAAGCTTGCGCAACGCGCTTGCGCGAGCGTGTGCTATCGGAAAGGGAGGCAGCACCCCCCCGATTCCCAGACAGTAGACGCGCGGATCGGCTTCCCGCATGGTGCCGGGGAAAGAGGGGAAAGAGGGGAGGAGGGGAAAAGGGAGGCTCTGCCTCCCGATCTGCATTCCCAGCCTGAGGCTGGGAACGAGGGGAGAGGGGATAAAATAAATTTGCTACAAAAGGATAAGATTTGTGACTTTTTATTTATGAAGTTGAAGAGATTGGGCCATGTTGCCATCTGTGTCCAGGACATTGACAAGGCTGCTGAATTTTACCGCAACTTGGGCATGGAGATGGTGTGGAAGGACGCCGACTGGGCTTACCTGAAAGCCGGTGAAGATGGGCTGGCCCTGTTGGGGCCCGGTTACAAGCAGGCTGGGCCGCACTTTGGGTTTATTTTCAGCGATCGGGCTGAGATGGAAGGCGCTTACCAGCAGCTGACAGCAGAGGGGGTGGAAGTCACTCGCATTCACGACCACCGGGATGGCACCGCTTCGTTCTACGGTCGCGATCCCGACGGCAATTGGTTTGAGTATCTTTACGAACCCGCGATGGTTGCCAGTAAAAGCGCTTGACGCTGCCGGTGCGGGGAGCAAAGATGAAAAAACGGTAAAGGAGGGGCGGCACCCTCACGGGGAGAAGCCCCCTCCGGTTTCCAGCGCCCCGCACAAGCGTGGGGTGTAAAAATTTTCTCCCTCCCTCTTCGTATTCTCTTTACAGAAAGATTATCTTTAGGTTGGGTGGATTAACTGATGTCAAGCAGACGGCGCTTGTCTTAGACTGAAAGAAGCCACAAAAGCAAACTTCATGGCTTCTCCTATGCGTACCCTAACCGCCCCTTCTGCTGCATCTGCCATACCCCTGACTAAGCAAGACTGTCAAGTCCTAGAAGAAATGTTTAACAACTTTGACGACCAGCAGCTGAGCTATCTCGAAGCCTTTTTCAAAGGAATCTTTGTTCCTCCCCTCGCTCCTCTCGAAGAACCGGCAGGGCTCGCCGGCAGCTCCAGTTCAGCAGGGGATGACTTTATAGATTTTAGTTTTTAAGTTGTAAATTTTAGATGAGTGCGCTCTACAACTTGCCCCCGCACTGGTACGCTAGACTTTCTGGGTTTTTCCGGTGGCAGGGACCGCAACAATACAGCTATGACGGCTTTTTGTCAACGGCAAATCAACGAGAGATTTGAAAGAGTTTCAGCTTTTTACGCCGGCACCGGCTTTCCGGAATTGACGGAGGCGGACAAATTCCCCACATTTGCTAAAAAGCTTCTCTTGTAGAGACGCGATTTATCGCGTCTCAGGTGAGTCAGCAATATGGCGATCTCTCATGGAAGCTACAGTTTGCTCAATTGCTGGCCCACAATCCAACTAATCAGTAATCCCACGGAGTTTAGGGCCCGCCCACCGGCAGGGGCGGCGCGGGCTTAGCTGCTGCTAATTTCAGTAGATTTCCGGAAGCGCCACCGCAAGGATGCCGGTGTAACTTTATAGAAGGTAAAAAAAGCTTCTAGAAAGCTTTAAGTATTAATGACAGGGCATCTGCTGTGGAAACCGGGCGCGTATGGGGCACCGCTGAAGCCGAGAGACACCCAAGCCTTCGCAGAAATGTTTGCCGGCACAGACTGGCAGCAAATCGGTCAAATCGAGGCATTTTTCTGTTCCAGCGCTGGCTATCGCCCAATTTCCAAGATAAAACCCGCCACCGCAGCCACGCCGGTTAAACCCCCCAGCGTGCCGGTACGAACACCGGCAGCCAAAAGATAAAATTTTGCTTTCTTTAACCGGCCCCCCCGCACAGCGTTCAACGATTGCAGTATAATTGGGGAGAGAGAGCCGGCACTCCACTGAGAAAAACCTGCGGCTCTCAACCGGCACCGGCAGCCAGCCCTGGAAGTACGCATTGGCTCTCCCCACTCGCGCGGCGGCAATTGAGGGCGGTTAGCCGCACCTGCGGGTAGCGGCGTATTGCAGCCGTCGGAGCAATACGGATGTAAAATCAGGGCTTAAAATAACTTAATAAGTCCCTTAAATTGAAAATCAGCTTTCAAGATTTGATTCAATCCGAAACTCTAGAACTCCTCGAATGGCCACGCCTGTGCCAGCACCTGTCCACCTTCGCCGCCACCAAGCTGGGCGCAATCGCCAGCCGCAATCTGCAAATACCGGCAACCCTGGATGAAACCCAGCAGTTGCTAGCGCAAACCCGAGAAGTTTACCAACTCGAAAGTCGCCTCAGTGGGGGGTTGACATTCGACGGAATCCATGATATAGGAGACTCCCTGGAACGGGCAGGGCTGCAAGGCATCCTGTCTGGGGAAGAACTCCTCGCCATTGCCACCACCCAAGCAGGCGCTAGACAGCTGCGCCGCACAATCGACGCCCACCAAGACTTGCCGGTGCTAAACGCCCTGGTGGCTCCCTTGCGCACCTATCCAGAAATCGAGCAGGAAATTCACCACTGCATAGACGAGCGCGGACGAGTGGCCGACCGGGCCAGCAACAAACTGGCCAGCATTCGCATGCAGATGCGCCAGATCCGGGACAGGATCTATCAAATCTTGCAGGGCATAATGCAGCGACAAGCCAGTGCGGTTCAGGAACAGCTGATCACCCAGCGCGGAGATCGCTTCGTCATTCCCGTCAAAGCGCCGCAAAAAGAATCCATCCCCGGCATTGTCCACGACACCTCGATGAGCGGTGCCACCTTTTATATAGAACCGCACGCCATCGTCGATTTAAACAACCAGATGCGCCTGCAGGTTCGTCAGGAGCAAGCCGAGGAAGAAGCCATCCGCGTCTTCGGGCGCAACCTGAAAGACCTGCTGCTC
>CAZJNL010000253.1:0-6869 GCA_964546515.1 uncultured Oscillatoria sp. | reverse complement strand
TTATCCGTGTTTTCTGTCAAGTCCGCGCAATATTTATTAGACTTGGAAGACAAAGAACTGGAGAATCAGCGGCGCATGTTGCTGCGCGAGATTAGCTATTTGCGCTCCAAAAGCTTTTTCTCCAAACTGCGGATAGACACCGGCTCCACCGGCAACTTGGGGGTGGAGTTTTCCGAAGAGTTGCACCGGTACTTTACCGCCTTTAAGCGCGAGGACAAAGAAAGCGCCAAGCTAATCCAAGCGGCTTCCTACGCTCACAGCTTCTATGGATTTCTGCGACAGACCGGCATCTTGACAGAAAGTGCGCCGGTGGTGTTTAATGCAGTTGGGTACAGTGACCGGGGCATCAGCGCCATGTCCCTGCGCCCGGAAAACTTAAACGTACTGGCAACTTGTGCGCAGATTTACAAAAATCAACGAAATGAACAGGAAATCAACACCGCTCGCCGAGAGGTTTTAGGGATTATCCAGCAAAATGCCACTCGGAGTTTTAACGAGGGTAAGCAATTTGTCGAGGCGCTGTCTGAAAAACCTCTCAGCCTCAGAGAGGACGGAATTGCAGAGGTGACTCACACCGAGCGGATGGATGGGTTTCTCAATTCTATAGATATTATACCGGCTGAGTTAGCAGCGAAGCTAGACATCACTCCTAACGCGCACCTGAGAGACGCTCACGCCGAACTTATCAGAAAGGCGCTGGTTTCTGACGACACCTATATATTTTTAACCGGCAATCCCGGAATTGGCAAAACCACAGCCATCGCCAACTTTCTGCAAGCTCACCTCGACGAGGGGTTTTTGTTCTTCTACGTCAGCCCCCGCAAACAAGTCAACCTAGACATCATCGAGAAATTCAAATCCCCAGAAACAGACAAACTGTCCGACAGCCGGCTGTTTTGCATCAACACCAACGCCAGCATCATCAAAGAAAACGGAGGAAAACCCACAGTCGAGTATCATTCTAATCAGCGCCAGGATGATTTTACCGCCAAGTCCGTCCACTTCCTCAACGCTACGGGAGGGGCTAAAGCCCCTACTACGAACACGCGCCAGAAGCGCCTCCACAGGGAAACTGAAGACACATTTCGAGATACTGGCGAGCGAACTGCCGGCGTACTATCCAGCATCTGCGAAGGAATTCACGCCCTCATCGACAGCAAGAACTGCAATAATATTGTCGCCACAGTCTCCATCCAATCTTTGCGGATAACCCCCAATGGAGCCAACACACTAGAACACCTTGACAAAATCTTCAAAGGTGCGTACAATAAGCGCGAAGGGAAAGTCATTGGCTCCGAGATGCGCAAAATCTCTCAAAGGATAAAGCACGTCTTTATAATGATAGACGAAATCACCGGCGACGATAGCGGCGTCAACTTCCTGAAAGGAATCAGCCAATTTTTGCACCGCTTTCAGCTAGCGCAGCACGGCTTCAACACCAAAGTAATTGTCGCCGACGCCTCTATTGTTGACCCAGAAGTCATCACCCAGCACCTCTCGGAAGCCTCACCCGAACCGGACAAAATCTATTTCCGGATGGCGAAACAAGCTACAGCGCCTATTTCTGTGTCGCGGTTTCCGTTTAGGAGAGCCGGTGCTATCGCCATCAACGCCAACTCCTACCCCGCTCGCAGTTTGTCAATAACCTACAAAGTGTTTGTCGAGTGCTTGAAATACAGCGAGGAGGCGTTTTCAGACAAAGGTAACAGCTTGGTAAAAGCCGTACAGTCAAAGATAGCCGAGGACATCAACGCCTACTTGGAACATCCAGACGCCGATCAGCTGCTGGTGTACATCCAGGACAAAAAGAGATTGCAGGAGCTAATTGAGAAACTTCGGAAGCAGTGGGGAGAGTTTAAAGAAAATCAGGACTACCTGGAAATACACGCCAACCTCTCCGAAGAGGCTAAGAAAAACATACACCAGCACAAGAATAAGGTCAAGGTAGTCTTTATGACCTCTTCCGCGAGTCGGGGGCTGTCCTTTCCCAAGGCGAAGCGTATCCTGGCGGAAATTCCCCGCTTCCAAGTGGAGAGAAACCTGATGGAAGTTATCCAGGTTATCTACAGATCGCGTGGGGAGTATCGGGAAAATGGGGAAAGCAAGACTCTCGACGGCGAAGATAAGGATCTGATTTTTTACTTGTACGATCGAGCGCTATATTACCCCAAAGATCGCGATACTTCCTTCGAGGATTACGCCAAAGAGCGCCAGCTTTCCATCCAGGAGAGCGTGCTGAGTTTGCTGAATATCTTGCTGATTCTCAAGATTTCCGTGATGACGCGCATAGTGGGGGCTTGGCGTCTGGGGAGGAAAGAGTTTATGATGATTCCTATCGGCGGTAAGTCTGTGTCAGCAGCCGGTGATACCTTTACCGGTCAGATGACGAATCTCATCCGAGAACTGAAGAACGAACACCGCCGGCGTCCCAGTTACCTGGTACTCCAGCAGGTTTATACCAGTTTGCAGGAAATTCTCAGCCGCGCTGAATTCACCTTGCTCAATCCAGCCACATCGAGAAACCCGGTTTCTCCAAGAAACCGGGTGTCTGAAAAGCTTTCCTATCTTTCCCTGCGGGAGCTGTTCAACCGGCAGTTTTCCCAGCTGTGCGGAAGCCTTGACAAATTGCTAGATTATGGTAACATAGAACCGGGGCACATTAGTGGCAGCTTGCTGGTGGTGCCGGTGGGTGAGAAAACCCTGGAAGAAACTTACCAAATTCGGCTGGAACAGCAGATCCGACAGCACGCCACCCCCGAACTGATCAAGAAAATGCGGGCGATTAGCCACAGTTCGGAGTACCCGGAAAACCTGCGCACCGCCATCAGGGGTGGCGCGATGGAGTTGGTGAAATTGCTGAGCGGCGAAGTCAGCCGAACTCAGTGGTTTGAGCAGAGCAGCCAGAGAGACGATCAGTATTATGCTTTACCACTGTTTGCCTTTATTGCCGGTGAGGCAATGCGGGACTATTTCAAAACCAATCCAGAAGAGGAAGAAGACACCGAATTTCGCACGATCATGTCCAGGTATGTTCACTCTCTTTATCCAGCATACAACACCCTGCCCATCGGTCGCAAGTATGAAGAATTCCCATTTCTTATCTTCAGAAGCTACAGTTTAGAAGAAATGAGGGAAAAAATCTTTACCGACAAGTACCTCCTAACTTCCAGTGAGCTGAATGTCCTCAACTTGATTCTGTCTAAAGAAAAGTAGGGTGGGTTAGCGACAGCGTAACCCACCCCACTAAAGAAAAGTAGGGTGGGTTAGCGACAGCGTAACCCACCCCACTCAGCTACTTAGCTTAAATTTGACCGCAGCGCTGATTGGCGGATACAGATTCCAGCATCTTTTTGGGATAGGGCAGATTGAGATTATTCATTAGCTCGATGAACTGGCTGCGATTGCGCCCCGCCAACCGGGAATTCCAGCACTTTTCTTCCCCAATAGTAGACACTGTTCGCCCCTGATAATCGTGACAGGGATACACCAAAGTGTCATCCGGTAACGTGAATAACTTCTGCGTGACGGCATCATACAGCAAACCAGCATTGCCATTCTGAAAGTCAGTACGACCGCAACCCCGGATCAGCAGCGCATCTCCGGTTAACAGGTAAATGCCGTCGATAAGATAAGCATTATGGCTGTCAGTATGACCGGGGGTGGCAATGGCGCGGATCTGTAAGCTTCCCAGTTGCAAAATCTTCCCATCCCCCATATATCCATCCGCACAAGTCACCTCAGTATTTTCCGGCCAAATAGCCAGACAGCCCGTAAGTGTCCTCAGCTTGTCTGTGCCGGTGATGTGGTCGGCATGGATGTGGGTTTCCAGGCAATAGTGCAGAGTTAGATCCAACTCTCGCAACAGCTGGAGATCGCGTTCCACTTGTTCCAACACAGAATCGACTAGGATGGCTGCTTTGGTTGAGCAATCGGCAATCAGGTAAGTGTAGGTACTCGATTCTTTATCGAACAGTTGACGCAATAGCATAGTAGATTTCTGCAACGCAAACGATAGATTTCCCGCACACCAATTCCCCGCAACAGGAGTATGGGGTTTTGGATTGAAGGATTTTAGCAGTTCCTGCGCTAGAGAAGCAGCCTGAACCCGAATTTCGGGAACGGCGGTCGTTTCCCAAAGATTGCCCTTGCGGGGTGTCCCCAAAGTGTACAGTAATTCCGATACCTTTCCGTCTGCATCAATGAGAGCACCGTTTGGGGCAGTGTCAATTCCGATTGACAGCTCGTTGAAACGGAGCAGCTTTTGTTCTTGCAGACTGGCGAGCAATGGGTGCTGCAACTTGCGATAGTTACAATTTGAGCCGGTGCAGTTCAGAATCCGACTGACCAAGAACACTTTCTCCGTTTGCTTCCCCCGTTCCCGAATCGTCACAGCCACCCGATTCTCCAACTCCCGACAGCTTTGAATCCGACCGGCATAATGCTTCAGTTGACCCGACTGCACTGTCGCATCCAGCAGATTTGCCATTTCTTCAGCAATGCGATGCCGGCACACTTCCCAGTAAGCCTTGACGTGGCGCAAAAATCGCTTTTGTTCCTGCAATGGAAGTGCTTGCCAAAGTTGTTGAGTGACTGGGCGGAGTGCGTCGATTGCCGCACGCCAGTCGTGCCCCTGCGCCACCGCCGCTCGCACTTCTAGACGCACCAGATGAAGCAGTTTTCGCGCCGTTATTGGTGCAGTCTCTGCATCAATAAATGGCGGATAAGGACTTGTTAGTTTGTGACCGGCAGGCATCAAACCGTGACGCGAAACGGCATATATTTTTCCCTGGAATCCTTTTTGGTGCAAGGCAGCGAGGGCATCTGCCATCGTCAAGCCGGTGCCTACTAAGAGAATAGAATCTTCTGGATTTAGACCGGCAACCGCATCAGCTTCCCAGCCATCTCTCACATAGCGATCGCAGTTCTCCAGACCGGCAAGCGGTTCCGGCAGAGATGCCGGGAAATTCCCCAGCGCTAGCACAGCCTTTTGAACGCACAAACACTCACCGCTGCTAAGATAAACCCTGATGCCGGTTGCTGTCGTTTCCAGCGCAACCGCTTCACCCACAATCCGCTGCAACCGCACATCTGCCCGAGCGTTTGTTTCCGCTTCCTTCAGCACTGCCCGCACGTAATCCCCATAAACCTGACGCGGGACGAAAGAGGATGCTGTACTTTCAGCATACCCGTTCCTTTGCAACCAGTTCAGGAAGTGAGCCGGTTCATCCGCAAACGCACTCATCTTCCCCGCCGGCACGTTAAGCAAATGGCAGGATATTTGCGTCCCGTAAGCCACTCCTCTGCCTACTTCCGGACTCCGTTCAATCAACTTAATCACCCCCGGCACGGTTGCATTCCGCAAAAGATTTGCTGCCACCATACAACCGCTAAAGCCGCCTCCAATTATGGCAATTTCACAAGGAGAAATAGTCAGGTTCACGCCGCCGTCATTCATATACCCTTTTCCTTAGAAAGCGCTACATCGTTTTTTTTCCTTTCCGTCTTTCCTCTCCCTTTACCCCTGCGATTTGTAGACTCACCAAGAAGAATCGATAATCAGACCAGTTTGTTGCAGCCGCAATTGATTGCAGACCAACCGTGAACCTTGCTTTTGCCCAGCAGTTAGGTGTGTGAATTAGCTCGAAAGCACGGGAGCGTGTCACTTTTGAATCCGGGAGCGTGTAGAGACGCGACATGTCGCGTCTCTACAATTCCCTCGTTTCTAGGCCCCCTTACGGGAAGCCTGCGGCTACAGCCTAGGAACGAGAATCTCGAGGCTCCGCCTCGAATTGAAAATCGTGCGAGATGTCTGTTTTATCCAATTCCCCCCCCTCGAACCGAGTCGAGAACCATTTGTAAGTCAGCGAACCGGCAATCATCGCGATTACAAACAACACCGGATTCCACACACCCAGCACCAGTGCCGTGAGGCTCGGTCCGGGGCAGTATCCAGCGATTCCCCAACCGGCACCAAAAATAACCGCCCCCAAAATCAGCCGCCTGTCGATATTTTTCTGAGTGGGCAGATAGAACTTTTCCCCATAGAATGGGTGCGGGAGGCGCAACACAAAACGGAACGCAATCACCGTCACCCCAACAGCTCCGCCCAGCACGAACAGCAGCGTCGGGTCCCAAACGCCGGTTACATCCAAGAAACCGAGAACCCGCCCTCGGTCAATCATTTGGGAAAAACCCAAACCCAGACCAAACAGCACACCAGAAATCAAAGCCACCAAATTTTGTTTCATATTCCCAAACTACAATCTTGTAGAGACGCGATTTATCGCGTCTCCCCCTCTCTTGTATAAACGCGATTTATCGCGTCTTTCCCTCTCTCAGGTTGACAAGAAAAGGACGTGGCGCGTCACGAAAACCGTGACGATCGCAGTTCCCAAAAAAATGACAACTGCCACCAGCGAGCGAAGCGAAAGTCTGCCCAATCCACACACCCCATGTCCGCTGGTGCAGCCGTTGCCCATGCGCGTCCCAAAGCCCACCAGAAAGCCGCCGGCGAGCATCGCCCAGGGAGCGAACTCAGATGCCGGTGTCGGTGCCGGCGCGAGGACATATTCGTAGAGTGCGCCCCCCGCTAGCAGTCCGCCCAGAAAAAGCCAGCGCCAGACAACGCCTGACGCTGAACTGAGGGCGCTGTTGAGCGTTCCACTAATCCCAGCGATCCGACCGTTGAATGCCAGCAGGACAGTCGCACTCGTGCCGATGAGCAAACCGCCCAGCAAACCGCTCACCCAGTTAAACTCTGTCATTTGACCCATCTGGAATCCCTAAATTCCAGCCCCATCAAGAAAGTCTTCAATCACCCCATTATAATAGGAGAGCATCCCATTTTTGTAATCCCCCTCACCCCCAAC
>CAZJNL010000252.1:0-6898 GCA_964546515.1 uncultured Oscillatoria sp. | reverse complement strand
GCCCCTGGCATGGCATGTTATGCTTAATTATGTCTGCCTAGTGATCATAGCGGTGTTAGAGGGTAAGGGGCTTAGCGTGAGCGAATATCAATTGCAGGTTAAACGGGTAGTGGAGACGCTCAAAAAGGACTTGCCGACGCTTTTTGAGAAAGATATATCCTACGAGATATACACGAACGATATCTACTTTAAAGACCCGGTTAACACATTTAAATGGAAATTTAACTACCGGATTATATTTTGGACGCTGCGATTTCACGGGCGGCTATTTTTTACGGAATTGTATTTCGACCTTCACGACGTGAATCTGACAGCTGAGGACACGATTTTAGCCAATTGGACTGTTCGCGGGGTTTTGCGGGTTCCCTGGAAAGCTCGCGTGTTTTTCAATGGCTACTCGACTTACAAACTCAACCCTGATGGCTTGATATACGAGCATATCGATACTTGGGATCGCAGTCCGGGGGAGATTTTGAAGCAGTTTATCCGAAAGGGAGGGGAGAGCTGAGTGGGTGGGGTGCGTTATTCAGCGTTATTAACGCACCCTACTTTTACTGACAGGGTTGCCGGAGGGGAATTTCTATGACAAACTCTGTCCCCTCACCGAGGGCGGAAATGCACTTCAGCCGCCCCCGGTGTTTTTCCACGACAATCTGATAGCTAATAGACAGCCCCAACCCTGTGCCTTTGCCGACCGGCTTGGTGGTAAAAAAGGGGTCAAAAAGTCTCTGCTGCACTTGCTCTGGAATGCCAGAACCGCTGTCGGTAAATCGGATGGCAATCCAGTCCTCGTTGAGCTTTTCGGTGCGAATCCGGATGGTGCTGCGATGCTGCCGGTTTTCCGAAAGCAATGGCAGCCGGCTGTATTCTTCCAGGGCATCGATGGCGTTAGCTAAAATATTCATAAATACCTGGTTGAGCTGCCCGGGGTAACATTCCACCTGTGGCAAATTGCCGTATTCTTTGAATACCTCAATGCCGGGACGTTCTGGTTTTGCTTTGAGCCGGTGCTGCAAAATCAGCAGGGTGCTGTCAATTCCTTCGTGAATGTCCACCTGCTTCATTTGGGCTTCATCCAAGCGGGAGAACGTGCGCAGAGACACGACAAGATCGCGGATGCGCTCAGCGCCCAGCATCATAGAAGAAAGCAGTTTGGGCAAGTCTTCGGCGAGGAAATCGAGGTCAATGGCTTCTATCTCCTCCTGAATTTCCGGCGCGGGGCTGGGATAGTGCTGCAGGTAGAGGTTGAGGAGGTTGAGCAAGTCTTGCGCGTACTGACTGGCGTGACTGGTATTGCCGTAGATGAAATTGATGGGGTTATTAATTTCGTGGGCGACACCGGCAACCAGCTGCCCCAGACTGGAGATTTTTTCAGTCTGAATCAGTTGAGATTGAGTTTGCTGCAGTTCGCGCAGAGTTTTTTCTAGCTGAGGTGCCTGCTCTCGAGATCGCGCCTCGGATTGCCGCAGCGCTTTTTCTGCATGTACGCGGTGGGTGATATCGGTGTGGGTTCCCACCCACTCGCGAATGCTGCTGTCTTCTGCCAAGACGGGAACAGCACGCACCCAAAAATATCTGTAGCTGTCATCTTTCGCCCGCACGCGATGCTCAACTTCATAGAGACTTTTCGTTTCTACGGCACGATTCCAAGCTCGTGCTGTGCGCTGGCGGTCATCTGGGTGAATTGCTTCTACCCAGCCCCAACCTTTCATCTGCTCAAAGCTTTGGCCGGTATAGGCGCACCAACTCGGTTGAGGAGTGATAATTTCTCCTTCGGCGCTGCAAGTCCAAACCATCTGCGCGGTGGCAACAGTTAAAGAGCGATACCGCTGCTCGCTGAGGCGCAATGCTTCTTCTGCCTGCAGGCGCTTGCTGATGTCCCGCGCAATTCCAACTAGACCCATAATATTTCCTTGCGCGTCCCGCCAAACGCTTTTCGTGGACAGATACGTCCGATTATTTCCCAGTATTGAGACATCTTCTTCAATGATTTTTACCGCGACATCAGTCATAATTTTGCGGTCTGTTTCCCGGACTTTATGGGCGACTTCTGGCGGCAAAAAAGCGCTCTCATACCGCCCGATAATCTCTTCCACCGGCTTTCCAAGCATCGTGGCACTCGCCGCGTTAATCATCACATAGCGCCCCTGAATATCCTTGACAAAAATGGCATCGTGTGTGCTTTCTATGACAGCCCGCAAGAGGTTATAGTTTTTCTGGCGCTCGGCCATCTCTTTTTGCAATTCATCGTTGGCTTTAAGAAGCTGTGCGGTGCGCTCCTCTACTCTATTTTCTAGCTGTTCATTCACCTTTTTAAGGGCGTCTTCGGCTCGCCAGCGCTGGCCATCGACGATACCAAGGGATTTTGCATTCCACCAAATCAGGGCGGCGAAAATGACGACATTCAAGATGCAAAACAGCGAGATCGCCATTTCGGCAGTGTAGATATCTGAGCGGTAGCACGCTAAAATTAAATAGCCAACAACTGGGGGGATAACTGTCACGGCTGGGGACAGCCGTCTGGCCATGATTCCGCCGGCATTATCGCTGGCGATAACCTCCATCAACCCTCGGTCGGGACGGGCAAAGAGAATGCCGAGGCACAGCAAAATGAATGTAAAGGCTGTGTGCGCCGCCATTGCTGTGTAGGAGGAGCCGGCTTTGTAAAAGTAGGTATTGCCATAGACAGAGCCTAAGAAACCCAGGAAGCCAATCAAGAACGCTACCAAACTAAAGGACTGGGCGGGAAGATAGTTGGGGCGGGGCGCACTTAGCAGCAGTAGGGCAGAGCCTAGCAAGAGAAAAGCCAGCGCGGTATTGGGTGCCATTCGTCCTGGGGCGGTGGTGCCAACTGCGCCGGCGCTGTCTTTGAACAGGAGTTGGTCAATGCCAAAGTCTGCGTGAAAGCCGTACTGAATTAGGGTGAGAAGACTGATAAGAATGACGAGGATTACTAAGGAAGAAGAAACAAGGAACAAGGGAGAAGGAAGAGAGTTTCTCCGGCTCGCCGCCTCGCAAGATGCGATTCGGCGCTCTACAAGATGCTCGCCGGCTCGCTCGTTTCCTAAGTGCCACAGCCGCAGGGACGCTCCACTGAGAATGAAGCAAATGGCTGTGTTGGCTTTCATGCTGACCAGTCCTGGCAAGAGGCTTTTGAGCGCTGCGATGTCGAATATCCAACCCAAGAGGACAGCACAACCAATCAGGGCTATCGCAAGGCTGGCTTTTCTGGAAAAGGATTGCAGTGAGGCGATCGGGGTTGGGGTCTGGGAAATCTCTAGTATGTGGGATAAACCTTCCATTTGCTTTACGCGAGAGATTGTTTTTTCACCCGCTGTGACAATAACAAAAAATGGGGCGCAATAATTGTGACAATTATTACAAAGACGGCGGGTTATGCTTAAGACTTGCTTAAAATTTTCTCCCATATCCGTACCTGCGCTTGCGCGTGGCCACCGCAACGGGACTTAACCCACCGGCTGCCGGTGTTGTTCGTGTGGGAGCGCGGCAATGCCCAGCCCTTGACTCTGGACTCTCCACTGTTGGCAAAGGTAATTTTGCACTCTTCCAAAACTGTAGTTAAGATTATGTGAAGCCGGCGGTAAAATCCGGGATGCAAATCAGATGCAAAGCGTTTTTTCTCGCAGTTAAAAGCGGACTTCTTGGCTCGGGTTCACCGGCAAAACCCGGGGGTGACGCTGGGATGGGATGAAGTCACGGGCGGCGGGGATGTGTCGCAGGAGTGAAGGGGTGCCGGTGAGCGATTTTTGCCGGCAGGTAATTTGACTCATCTTGTTGGTTGAGCGCCGGGAGTAAATTTGCTGCCAAACAGGGAATGACTTTGTGATTTGACATATCGGGATTATTGTGCTAGTATTAATGAGTGCCGGGTCGCATCTGTTATGTCTGTTCTCAAGGTTAAATTATTAAAAACTTCAGAGCTGGCCGCTGGGCTGACCTTGTTAATGATTAGTTATAGCGGCTTGCCAGCAAGCCGGAAAGGCTTCAACAAACTGGAATGAACCCCTTCCAAAAGCAGAAGGAAAGAGGCAAGAAGGGCAGGTTTCTCAGGCTAGGGATCAAATAGAGGCCATCAAAGCAGCAGTTTATGAAAATCTGAGAGCCTTGCCAAGTGAAGATTTAGAAGCTTATCTGGCCACGATTGACCCATTGGCTCCGGTTTTTGAAACTACAAAAGCTCTGACGCAAGCCCTTTTTAATAACTATGACTTGAAATCTGATCTGAATAGCATAGAGGTGATTAATACCGCAGGCAATGAAGCCAAGGTGAGGGTCATTCAGACGACACGAAAGATTACTGGCCCGGAGTTCAGGGATAATAGGGCAGTCGCCATACATACGTTAAGGAAATCTAATGGCCGGGGGAAATTATTCAGAACAGACGTTGAGAAAATCGAGTATTTGAATTAGATGAAAGAAAGCCGGTTGGCTGTGGGGGATTCCGGGGGATGCGGGCGCAACACCGGCATCCCATCTTCTCCCGTATCCTCTCTGCCTTGGCGCTCTTGTGACGCGCTTGTGGGACAATCTCAAGATTGGGTGCCAGAAACCCGGTTTCTCAAAGAAACCGGGTTTCTACGCTTTCACAACTGATTTAGACACGCTATATCCTTTACCTTTCCCGATAAGCTTTGGGGGTAATGCCGGTGAGTTGGCGGAAGTGTTTGGTAAAGTGACTTTGGTTGGCAAACCCGCACGCCAAGGCAACATCAGCAAGGGTGAGTTTCCTCTCTTTCAGCAACCCTTTGGCTCGCTCTACCCGCTGCTGAATCACATACTGATAGGGCGCGACGCCCATTGACTGACTGAACAGCCGGCAGAAGTAATACTGGCTCATTCCCGCGACTTCTGCCATGTCTGACAGTCCCAGTTCTTGGTCTAGATGGGCGTGGATATACTCCAGTGCCTGTTGCAATTTGTACTCGGGAAGTCCGTCCCGATAATTTCTTTTGTTGTGCTTAAAGGTAGCGTAGTGCCTGAGCAAGTGCATCGCCAGCGCCGTGCGCAGAGATTCGCCGTAGGAGCGCCCGAGCGGACAGCCCTGTTCCAGATCCGTTTTTAACAAGCATGCAATCTGTGCGATGAATGGATCGTCATCGACCGCAGGGCGAGGCACCAGTTCAACCCGGTCAGCGTTCACGGATTCACGGGCGAGATGAGTGATTACCTTTGGCTCGAGGGCAAGAATTATAATTTCACCCTCTTGCTGCCAATTGCAGCTGTGCGGTACGCTCTTAGGAAGAATACAGAAGCTGCCCTTTTTTACAGTTTCCCCCTGCATCCGATCTCCAAACCATCGTTCCACTTGATTTGGAGTTAGGGACACGACAATCAGATGCTCTGGATGAGAGTGTTCAGGGATTTCTCCTGGGGGTTGCCGGTGGTATTCCAGATGAATTCCTTGCCATTTTCCCCCACTGGAAAGCAGTGCCGGACGGGGAAGAATGTCAGAAGAGGCATTTTCCTGCCGGCAGTCAATTACGAGCGGTGGCGTTTTCGTCATCGTCAGCTGTCCTCTCAGTAGGCGGTTGGGTGAACCTCAGTATATGGGGCGTGCCCTCCCGTGGAGCGGGGGGCAACAGCGTTCTTTTGCGCCAAAAGGGAAAATTATAAAAAAACTATTAACCCATCAGTCTATCTTACCAAAATGCGCCCTTGGCAAGATTGTGATATTTTTCGCAAAAACAGAGAAGACAGCCGCCGCACGTCCCGTCTAAAGTAGGGCAGAGTCCAGCCAGTCATTGCGGTGAACAATGAAACAGCGCAATCCCAACTCGCTCTCAACCAAAGCCACCCTGCTGCTGGCGAACACCTTAACTGTCATGTCGGGGGCAACCATCGCACCCTCCCTCCCCGCCATGCAGGAGCACTTTTCTGGCGCAGGCAATGTGGCACTCTGGGTGAGGCTGGTGCTGACGGTTCCCGCCCTGTTCATCGTCACCGGTTCCCCCATCGCTTTTTTGATTGCATACCGGCTGGGGCGCAAACCGTTGCTGGCTGTCTCCGCTGCCCTCTACGGCATTGCATGCACCCAAAGCAATTTCTCGTTCCCAGGTGACGCCTGGGAACGAGGGAAAGCAGGCGGTGCCGGGGAACGAGGTAAATTATTAAGTGTGAATTAAGGAGAACACTCAATGTCATCTGTAGCCGCTGAAAATACTGCTCAACCCAACCTATTTACTCCGGCGCAACTGGGACCGCACACGCTGCCCAACCGGCTCGTGATGGCTCCCATGACGCGCCTGCGGGCGAGCGGCGGCGTGCCGCAACCGCTGATGGCAACCTACTACGCCCAGCGAGCCTCAGCGGGGTTAATTGTTACTGAGTGCACAATGGTTTCTCCTCTCAGCAATGGGTATATGAATTGCCCGGGAATCTACTCGCAGGAACAGGTAGAAGGTTGGCGGCGAGTTACTGAGGCTGTTCGCGAGAAGGGAGGCAGGATTTTCTTGCAACTTTGGCACAGCGGGCGCATCGCTCACCCGGCTTTGCTGAATGGGGAAATGCCGGTTGCGCCCAGCGCAATTCCCGCTGTGGGGGAACTGCACACCCCGATTGGGAAAGTAGAGCTGTCAACTCCCCGCGCCCTGGAAACCCATGAAATTCCAGAGATTGTCGAGCAGTTCCGCCAGGGGGCTGAAAATGCGCTGGCTGCAGGATTTGACGGGGTTGAGCTGCACGGCGCTTTTGGGTATCTGATTGACCAATTTTTGCAAGATGGTTCCAATCAGCGCACCGATAAATATGGTGGATCGATTGAAAACCGCGCCCGGTTTGTGCTAGAAGTGGTAGAAGCGGTGACAGGCGTTTGGGGAGGCAATCGAGTCGGGATTAAACTTTCTCCCAGCAATACGTTCCACGGCATGAAGGACTCGAA
>CAZJNL010000251.1:3886-6926 GCA_964546515.1 uncultured Oscillatoria sp. | reverse complement strand
AGCTGGTTGCCGGTGTCGCCCACGAAATCAACAACCCCGTTAGCTTTATCTACGGAAATATCGCCTACGCCCGCCAGTACACTGAAGAACTGCTGCACCTCGTTGACCTTTACCAGAAGCACTACCCCCATCCCGCACCAGAAATTCAAGCTCAGAGTAAAAAAATGGGCCTCGATTTCCTCAGCAAAGACTTCCCCAAACTTATGTCTTCCATGCAGGTGGGGGCAGATCGCATCCGGGAAGTAGTTCTGTCGCTGCGCAACTTCTCGCGCCTGGATGAAGCCCAGAAAAAGCCGGTGGATATTCACTCCGGACTGGACAGCACCCTGATGATTTTGCAGAACCGGCTCAAAGCTAAGGCGGGGCGTCCCAGCATTCAGGTGATTAAAGAGTACGGCGAACTGCCCCCCGTAGCCTGCTATGCCGGTCAGCTCAACCAGGTGTTTATGAACCTGCTCAACAATGCCATTGACGCCTTGGAAATGGGGCATGGGCAAAAGGGCACCGGGCGTGGGAAAGAACAGCTTTTGCCCACGCCCAGTGCCCAGTGCCCAATCCCCACGATTCGGATTCGCACCGGCGTCACCTGTGACAAATGGGCGGAAATCCGCATTTCTGACACTGGCCCGGGCATGACCGAGGTGGTAAAACAGCGGGTGTTCGATCCCTTCTTCACCACCAAGCCCGTAGGCAAGGGCACCGGCCTCGGCCTCTCCATTAGCTATCAGATTGTTGTGGAAAAACACGGCGGTCAGCTAAAATGTAACTCAGCCCCCGGTGAGGGAGCAGAGTTCGCCATCTTGATTCCGATTCACCACGAACCTTAGCCCCCCTATAGCCCCCCTATAACTTTTTGCTGCCGGTTCACCCGGATTATGGTGCCATCCAAAATATAAAATCCAAAATCTAAAATCCCAATGAGTCAACGCGCACTGCTGCTAGTTAACCCCCACGCTCGGCGGGGGCAAGAAGCTCGGTTGCAAGCCATTAAAGAATTGCAAAAATTTGGGCTAGAATTGATAGAAGAGTCAGCGGAAAAACCTCAGCGGCTGCCCGACCTCATCCGGCAGTACAGCCCGCAGGTGGACTGTGTTATAATTGGCAGTGGCGATGGCACTATCAATGCAGCAGTGGATGCGCTGGCTTGTACCCACTTGCCCTTGGGTATCCTGCCACTGGGAACCGCCAACAATCTAGCCCGCAATCTGGGAATTCCGCAGTCCATACCGGCAGCTTGCCAGATTATTGCCGGCGGCAAAATCCGGCGCATAGACTTGGGCTGGGTGAATGGCCAATACTTCCTCAATGTGGCCGGCATGGGGCTGAGTGCCGAAATCAACAAGCATGTCAAAAAAGAATTCAAGCGGCGCTGGGGAGTGATAGCCTACGCCGTCACCGCCCTTCAGGTTCTTTTGTACACCCGGCCTTTTTGGGCAGAAATAGAAGGCAACAATCAGTCAGTCCGCGTAAAAACCCTTCAGATTACCGTGTGCAACGGTCGCTATTACGGCAGCGGGTTTAGTGTGGCGGACGACGCTGAGATTGATGACCAAAGGCTCGACCTCTACTGCATTCAAATTAACCACAGGTTGCAGATAATTCCGCTGCTGCCTGCTCTACTTATGGGGAAACCAACTCGTGGCGTGCTGACTCTCCAAGCCAAAGAAATCGCGATCGGCACTCGCATTCCCCACCCCATAGACGCGGATGGCGAACTGGCAAGCAAAACCCCGGCTCAATTTCGCGTCATACCGCAAGCCCTGTCCGTTTTTGTCCCCCAACCCGTCCCTAATTGATAACGCAAGTTGCTAGTTACAAGCGTCCAGTTTGATCCCCCCCAGCCCCCCCTAAAAAAGGGGGGGTACATTCTCAAAGCCCCCCTTTTTAAGGGGGGCAAGGGGGGATCTCTCACGAAGCTGCGCGAACGGTATTTCTTGGACTTATAACTAGCAACTTAGGTTAATTGATAATAATTAATAGTGGATCATGCCTTTTCTGTTCCCCCAATTGCAGGCGCTTTTTCCCAACCTGCTCGCTGCTGCCGGCTCCCAGATTTTGCCGGCACCGGCTTGGTTTCTCGCTTGGGGAGGCGCTGAGGTAGACACGCGAAATTTCGCGTCTCTACAAGGCGTTACCTGGCGAAGCGATAAACTAACAATTGCCGGCGCATCACCCGCACTCAGCCCCGGAGAGCGCTTCGCTGTCATTGGCGACATCTGGCTGAGCAACCGCTCCCAACTGCTGCAGCGCCTGGGCGCAGATCCGGGTGCAGACAGCCAAATTGTCGCCCAACTTTGGGAGCGAGAAGGCGTCGAATCCCTGTCGCTGCTACAAGGCATGTTTGCGCTGGCGATTTGGGATCGGGAGCGTCAGGAATTGTGGCTGGTGCGCGACAGCACCGGCTCCCGCACATTATATTACACAACTGCCGGCGCAACTCGTTTCGTCGCCCCCAGATTGCGCACCCTCGCACCGTACCGATCGGCGGAATTAGATTTAGTCGCCCTGCGAGATTATCTCTGCTGCGCTTTTGTGCCAGGAGAGCGGACTTTATGGCAAAATGTGCGCGAATTGCGTCCGGGAACATATTTGCGTTTCCCCGATGAAACTGCGCAAATTTACTGGCAGCCGCGACAAGAAATTCGCCACGCTTCCCAACCTTTGGAATGGCACGCCAAACAGCTGCGCCAACTCTTAGAACAAGTCGTTGCGGAATACTTGCCTCCCGGCGAGCCGGTGGGCGTTTTCCTCTCCGGCGGAATCGATTCCAGCTGCATCACCGCCCTCGCCGCCAAATTGCACCACCGCCCTGTTAACACCTACTCCATTCATTTCGGACTCGAGCATCCCCATGAATTGGAATTCTCCAATTTAGTCGCCAAACACTGCCAAACCCAGCACCACATTCTGGAAATTCCACCAGACACCCTGTGGGAAAAGCTGCCGTTAGCGATGGCGCATTTAGACGATCCCATTGGCGAGGGGTTAACCGTTCCAAACTTGCTAGTAGGAGAACTCGCCACAGAATCTGCCAGCGTCA
>CAZJNL010000251.1:0-3876 GCA_964546515.1 uncultured Oscillatoria sp. | reverse complement strand
CACACTCAATGGAGAAGGAGGCGACCCCTGCTTTGGCGGGCCGAAAAACCAGCCGATGCTGCTGAACAGTTTATACGGCTGCGCAATTACTGGAGAAACAGCCGGTTCTCTGCCGGCGTATCTAACCTCTTTCAAAAAATGTTACCCGGATTTGCCGCGCCTTTTGCGCCCCGATGTTTGGGCAGCAGTCCAAGCAGAACCCTCCGTGTTTGAAGCCGATTTAAACTCCCCAGACGCCACCTATTTAAACCGGCTGATGCTGCTCAACATCAAATTCAAGGGAGCCGATTACATTCTAACAAAAGTGAATAATTTTACGCAAGCTGCCGGTTTGCAGGGGCGCTCTCCTCTATTCGACCGGCGCGTGGTGGAGTTGAGCCTGCAAATACCCCCGGAATACAAACTTGCCGGTGCCGAAGAAAAGGCAGTCCTGAAGCGGGCGGTAGCGGATTTACTGCCAGAGGCGATATTGAAGCGCCCTAAAAGTGGTATGATCATGCACATGCAGCAGTGGTTTCGCAAAATTTGGCAGCGACAAGCCAGGGGGTTGCTGTTAAACAAAAGAGCTGCCATCGCGCCTTACCTCAATCAATCCTTGATTCGAGAGTGGCTAGATTACCGGGGGCAACTGTGGCCGCGATATGGCCAGTTGCTCTGGTTGCTGGTGAGTTTAGAAATTTGGCTGCAGGTGAATCAGAAAGACTAACGCCCAAGTACAAAGATGCTTCTGATATCTGCGTTCATCTGCGTGCATCTGCGGTTAAAAACGAACCGCAGAAGAGCAAGGATAAACGCAGATGCTTCTGCGGTTTATTGCCTAGCCGAAACTGTCAGCAGCATACAGATAACCGCCACCCCCATCAATCACCACCAAACTGTCACCGGCAGTTGCAGATTGACTCTGAGCGATTCCCTGATTCAGCACTTGGATAAGTTTTTGCGGGGTGAACGATTCCAACTCCACAAAATTGCCAGCTTCCAACCATTCGAGTTCCGAAGCTGACAAACTCTGGCGAACTTCCACCGGCATTTCTTGCGCCTCTCGCGCAGACTCCTCTGAGGCGCGTACAAACACGTTGCGGCTGGCAAAGATTTGGCGAGGCAGCAATCCCAAGTCATAAATTATCACATTGCGGTTTTGGAACCAATTGGGGCTGGTGCGCAGGTGGTGAGTGAGGGTGACACCGCGAGGGCTGGCATTGTGCAGGGCGTACACTTTCAAGTCGGGATTGCGGGTGAGCATTTCCAGCACTGTGCTAAAAATGCTCTGGGGGTAGCCGGTGATGCTGAGTACGGCACAGTTGTTTTCAAAGTGGAAGTTGTTGGCAATTAGCAGTTGGGCAATGGCAGAACTGTCGCAGATAACCGCCCGATCGAAGCTGTAAGCGGTGAGTTCGGTACTCACCTCAGCCGGCAGCCTTTCCTCGCGGGGGGGAGGCAACATCTTGCCCACAGGGTTGTTGATTTCTTGCCAGCGATTCAGCCAATCTTGAAACTGGTATTGAGTGATGAAGAAGTTCTTCGGGCTATTCCCTTTTCCTGTGGGTGGCTTAGAACTCCCATACATAAAAATAATTATTCCGATTGGCAGCAAAGCCATATAAATAGGCGAGTTCGTAATCACCAAACATAACGGAGCTAAGACAAAAGCCAGACAGCCCAAACTTTGCAATCCGTTCCACCCCTCAGGGATTTTCCGACTTAAGCGCCGGTCTAAAAGGTAAAACAGCTGAACCGGCGTGTAATACAGCGTGTTATTCGCGGAAATATCTTCAATAGCCTTAGCAAAAAACGCATCTGTAAATCGGAATTTATAATCGGTCACAGCGTAAGGCTCGAAGGCAAATGGATGATTGCAATTTTTACACCGGCCCCCATTATCTGTGCGCTCCTTCAAATTATTATCCGTGCCGCACATCACACATTTCATCCCCATATATAGCCCCTCTTAAAACACTTGATTGTTCAGCAAAACATTATAATCCTCACGCCGGCGAATCAGCCGGTGCCCGCCCGCTTCCAGCAAAACCTCTGCTGGGCGGGGGCGGTGCAGAAAATGCGAAGACATCGCATATCCGTAAGCTCCCACATCTAAAATTGCCACAATATCTCCCATTTGTAAAGCCGGCAGCCGGCAATTCCTTCCCAGATAGTCGCGGGAATAGGTGGTATTGCCGCAGACATCCGTCGGGTGCGGGGGTTGCGCCAATTCCCCCTCGGTGGGTTGCAGGGTGACAATTTCCCGTTAGCCCCCATGTACAGACAGCACAGCTAAGTTGGCAATACTTGTATCGACGCCAACAATTTGCTTGCCCTCTTGCCACTTGACAGAAACCGCCCGAGCGAGTAAAGTAGCGCAGCCGGCAATCGCCGCCCGCCCCGGTTCAATCACCAGTTCAATTTCCCGCCCGACTGCAGTAAGTTTCTGCGTCAACTCAGCCCCAAACAGTTCCCAGTCAAACTCCATCCCACCAGTATGATAGGGATAGCCAAACCCGCCCCCAAAATCCAGATATTCCCAGTCTGGAAGCTGTTGGGCTGTGGCGATAACCGCGTCAATCACTTGAGTGAAAGCCTGGGTGGCATTCGTGCCGGTGCCCCGATAAAAATGCAGCCCGCTCAATTTTAACCCAGCTGATTTCGCAATGGCAATCGCCGCTGGAAATTCCTCCGGGCGCACACCAATGCGACTGTCTCCCGTAATTTCCGGCAAATTTAACCGCAATCCCAGCCGCACTTCACCGGCATCTCCCCCGACTTCCGCCAAATAAACATCGCAAAATAGCTGCAGCTGGGCGACACTATCTAAATTAAAAGTCCTGACGCCCCAACCCAGCACTTGCTGCATATCCTCGCGACTGAGATTGCTGCCGGTGTAGACAATTTTGCCGGGGGCAAATCCCGCTTGCAGCCCTAAATAAATATCTCCCGGCGTGTTAGCGTGAAGTCCCCAACCTGCTTGCTGAAAAACCTGCAGCAGCGCCACATTCCCATTCGTCACGCAGGCGAAGTGAAACTGCGTGTGGGGATAGGGAACTGCTCCGCTAATCCGCCGAATCGTCTCCCGCAGCCGGTCGCCCTGATAGACATAAAGCGGAGAGCCATAGCTGTCCAGTAATTCCCTACCTAATTCTACATCAAACGGCGCTGCTTGTAAAGTCTTTGCCGGCTGGTTTTCTTGAATTTTTATCACTGCTCACACTCTCCATTAAGTGTCCGAAAAACGTTAATCTTTGATTCACCGGCACTTCCAGCCCCAAGGGGGGAAGTAAAGCAAATCGTACAATAATTTGCTGGAGGGGATTGATTTTATGAACCGCCAAGACGCCATAGACGCCAAGGGAGGATCGGGAAGGAGGGGTTTCTCTCCTAAAACAGCTGCAGCCCAGACTTGCCACATCATTAGCAGCCACAGAATTCTGCCAATTCTGCCCCCGCGCACATTCCCCCCCATCTGGCCGGTTATTATCCGGAAAGGGAGTTGCGGCTGCCAGATTCCTTGCTCTCGCAATCTCCACGGACTTAACCAATATCTTACCTCCTTTCGCAGGGAATTTAAGCACAAAGCTGTCACGGGCACTGCCATTCCTTGCTTCTCTCTCCAGACTACTGCCGGTGGAAGCCAGGATTCTACAGCTTTTTTCAGTATATACTTTTCGCAAGCGCCGCGCAAGCAAAATTCTCCGGGCAGCTGAAATGTCCATTCAGTTAAGGCCAAGTCGCAGAAAGGCGACCGCACCCACATCCCTTGAGATAGGGCTAAATTGTTAGCTCTCGGCTGGATATTTTGCGCCCCTTTCAGCATCAAACTAGCGCGGCGCAATCTTGCCAGGAGATTAGAGCTAAATTGCGGATCTAGTGCCTCTAGCAGCCAAT
>CAZJNL010000250.1:0-6930 GCA_964546515.1 uncultured Oscillatoria sp. | reverse complement strand
TGGGGTCTGGATGTGGTGGCGTCTGGCTCGCAGAAAGGCTATATGGTTCCTCCCGGACTGGGTTTTGTGGCAGTCAGCCCTAAAGCTTGGGAAGCTTACAAAACTGCGAAGCTGCCCCGCTACTATTTGGATTTGGGCAAGTACCGCAAAGATGCGGCTAAAAACACGACTCCGTTTACGCCGCCGGTGAATATGTTTTTTGCCCTGCAAGCAACCTTGGGGATGATGCAGAAAGAAGGGCTGGAAAATATTTTTGGGCGGCACCGGCGCTTGATGCTGGCCACTCGCGCGGCTATTAAGGCTCTCGGGTTGCCGCTGTTCGCACCGGATGAGGCTGCCAGTCCGGCGATTACGGCGGTAGCACCGGCGCAGGTGGATGCGGAGAAGGTGCGTTCTTTGTTGAAAAAGCGGTTTGATATCGCTCTGGCGGGCGGGCAAGATCACCTGAAAGGCAAAATCTTCCGCATTGGCCACCTGGGCTTTGTCAGCGACCGGGATATTCTGGCGGCGATTTCCGCTTTGGAAGTCGCTCTGCGCGAATTGGGCTGCGATGGCTTCACCCCGGGTGCCGGTGTGGCGGCGGCTGCCAGTGTTTTTGTCCAGTAGGGTGCGTTCCGCTTTGAGCAACCACTGATGGAGTGCGAGTAGGGTGCGGAACGCTTTGAGCACCCACCCCACTGATGGAGTGTTTCAAAGTGCGGAACGCACCCTACATCTTGGAGCGAGTGGGGTGCGGAACGCTTTCAGCCGCCACCTCACTGATGGAGTGTTTCAAAGTGCGTTCCGCAGCCGTTCCTCGTGGTGCGGCAGAGATAAATTAATTCTAAGCAATTAACCGGATTTAATCTAAGCATATATTTAGCAGGCTCTGCCGGCATACTGGCTGTCAGCTGAAAGCGGGACATCCCATGTGTCATCCTCGCTCCTTCTTCGTTCGGGTGAGGGGGGAGAAGTCCTTAATTTTGCAAGCTGTCGGGGCTGAAGTGAGCAACAGTAGCACCCTTAAAGCGTTTCCTCTGACGTTTGGCTGACTCCTTCCCCCTGCGGAGTTTCCTTTGGCGTCAGCCTGACCGCAGGGTGGGGTTGGACTGCCGGCACAAGGTTGAGATTGTATCTGAAAATATCTTTATTTTCCTGGACTGACTGTCGATAAAATCCGCCACTCATCCCAATCTCAAAGAGCGGGATGAGTGTTATTGGGCGGGGTTTTGTAAACTCGAATCTTAGGCTGTTTCGAGCCAGTCATAGATTCGCTCCAACTGTTCAATCGTTATCAAGCCGTACTGCCAGAGAATCATGGGCAGGGGGCCAGGGTCTTGCTCACGACGCCGCAGAGCGATTTGGATAGAAGACGCTGAAATTGCCAAATCTTCTTGAAGAAAGCGAATGAATTGAGAATAGGTTGCGGGTGCCATTTATACTTTTACCTCCTCTATTAAACCTGATTTTCTTACATCAGCAAAAGCCAAAAAAGCCGCAGGTAGCCAGTATGTTATCTGTCTATTCACAAGGGCTGGTGGCCATCAGCACAGTTGTGGGACAGACAGGTTGCTGTCTCCAGCACCTGCCGCTAGGCGACAAAGGCTCTGGCAAACGCGCCCGCTCCGAGAGTGGCACTGCGACTCAAAAGCAAGGCAGTGTGCAGCCGCCAACGAATCTGAGCGCGTATTCCCAGTGCATCAGGCTCTGCCATTTACTGCACCTGTAGATTTACAGATTAGTTAGACCAAGACCCGATTGGTGCCTCAGCTGTTCCACTGAAACTTTCATCAGCCAGATTCGGCTAACTTGACCGAACCGATTTTGCGTGACTCGGTATCTACCCTAAGGGGTATTTCGGTGGGATTTCACTCGTTTCTCACTCCCACACCACAAGAAATTCACCTTGAGTGTCCCTTCCCCCCGAGTGACGCTTTTCACTTCAATAGCAGCGCAAGGGCGTTGAAGGTCACCCCCCAACTCAAGTACCGACTGTAGCTCCAACTCTCCACTCCATTTGGCGCAACCGTACTCTAACCGTACCTTATTTTCACCACCAGAGGGTCAAGATTTTACATAAATTTTGTGAATTTTTGAAGAAGCCTTGTAGAAAATTTACTTCTCCTAAGATAAACACATTAGCAAATCCTGACAGCCGTGTGCGGAGTCAACCGCTATAGATTTTAAATCATTTTTATAAAGATTCCCCTGGAGATTGAGGGGGCAGAACGGTGAAGTGTGGGGGAGAGCGGCTGCTGCCTATCTCCCGTCTTTCGCAGCTTTGCTGTCAGCGTCTAAAAACTCGACGGCAATCCGGTCGCCGGCCTTGAGGCCGAGTTCAGCTGCTCGCCCGCCCCGCAGTTCAATCACGCTGTCAACAGCGGTTCGAGCAGGCCCGTAGGTAGAACAAGGCGTTGCCGTGCACGGAGGAACATTGGCGGCGATCTCTTTGACTTCCCCATTCCGCAGAAAAATCATATCCAAATTAATTGGAACGTTCTTCATCCAGAAGCCGACCGGGCGCGGCGGGTCAAAGGGAAACAGCATGCCCCGGTCATCCGCCAAGGATGTGCGGTACATTAAGCCTGTGGACTGCTGTTCGGGCGTCCGGGCCACTTCTAGCTGAATCACTTGGCCAGCTATGGTGGCTTTCGCTGAAATGGGCAGCTGCTGTCCCCTAGACGGGAGCATCTGCGCCGCTGGTGCCGGTGCCGGTGAGGAAGGCACGCCGGCAGTTCCCGTCCCAGAGTGGGCCGGTGCCGGTGGCGAACAGCCGGTCAACCACATACTGAGCATTATTCCTAGCCAACTGTCGCAATCGTTCATATCGATATTAGACTGCAGATTTTAGATTTTGGATTTCCAGGCTGCCGAAGCGATCCCCGGCAGCGAGAAAACCAGAAAAATTCCCCCCCCACTGAACTACGATTCCCGTAAAACGTAGCCGACGCCCCGCACTGTCTGAATCAGGCGCTTTTGGCCGTCATCTTCAAGTTTGAGACGCAAATAGCGGATATACACTTCTATGACGTTCGACTCTCCCATGAAGTCGTAACCCCAAACATTTTCCAGAATTTGTTCGCGGCTGAGCACTTCCCGGGGATGCTCCATTAAGAATCGTAACAGCTCAAATTCCTTCATCGTCAGCTCAATCACCCGTCCGTTGCGCAGCGCTCTGCGGGTGGACAAATCGAGTGCCAAGTCGCCAAAGCGCAACTGCTCCGCGCTACCGGCATCTGGCTGCAGGTAGAGGCGCACGAGCTGCAAAAACTCTTCGCTGCGATAGGGCTTGAGAAAGTAATCATCCGCCCCCGCCTCCAAGCAAGCCACTCGATCTTCCACCGTATCGCGGGCCATTAATATCATCACCGGCACCCGATTGCCGGCGCTCCTCAGCTGGCTGCACAAAGACAGCCCCGACTCTCCCGCCAGCATCCGATCTACGACTATCAGAGCCGGCTCCAGTTCCCGGGCTTTGTGGAGGCCGGTGGTGGCGTCATAAGCCACAACGGGGTCATAGCCTGCTTCTTTCAAATCTAGACTGACGTGCTGAGCCAGCACTTCGTCCGTTTCAATCACCAGCAGGCAAGGACTGCGCTCAACGATGACATGACTCATAGAGATTGGCCAAGTTGAGTATAAATACTGGGACGCTATTGTCTTTTATCTGTTGTAGCACCTTCTCGACCACTTCTGCAGCCGGCCCCTGTCGCAAAGACCGTCCGGTTTAAGGATTAAGAATTGTTAACAGAACAGAGCGAGAGGAAGCCGGCCTGTGTCTTTTTCACATAAATCTGACAGCTCCCCTCGCGTTCTGGATTCCTCTTGTGCAAAACTTACAGGTTGAATTTAGTCCGCCCAACAACTCCTCAATCAAATTTACCTGTTCTAGACTTGAACACCTGACTTGAAAATAGGTGTTCTTGGTTAGGGGTGTGGGTGTGGGGTGTGGGGTGTGGGGTGTGGGGTATGCAGTGGAGTATAGATTTTCATCCGGGGTGGCCGGCAATCCCCGATGATGACTGCTTACAATCTCTTTCTAGAGCGCTGGTCTTGTATTCTTCTGAAGCGGTAAGAAACCGGGGGCAGGCACGGGGGCCTGCCCCTACGGCTATAAGGCCAGAATTTCTCTTCTCCCATCCAAAGAAACCCGGTATCTGGTATTACTTGACCTGCGCTCTAGGGGGCGGGCAGAGAACTGCGGTTTCACCGGCTTTTTTGGTGCGCCAAAAGGGTGAGAGAGTCACAAAAGGAAATGGAAGAGCCAGCCTGCCGGGATCTGTCGGGAACCGAGAGCGAGTAACGCTCAGATGTTTGATATCAAATCCGGTTAAAGCGGATGTAAAAACAAAATAACTTTAGACGCTCTGGAGCGCGTTCTACAAGATTCTCCCCCTCTCCCGCTCATTTATAACACTTCATATACAACCGGAAACGATATAATTTTATCGCGCTGGGGAGAGGGGGGTGAGGTTTTTCTCGCCTTTTGGGGCAGCTGGGAAGCTGCCCTGCTGCAGCAAAGCTGAAAGCGGGAAACTTTGTTAGGGCAGCTCTACAGAGGTGGGTTTGGCAATGTGGGGCAAACCCCAGCCCAGTTTTTCGCGCAACAGGTGGAAAAACTCAGGGGGTTGCAGGCGAATGAAGCGGGCGGGGTGGGGCGAGCGCTGTACGCGCACCCGATCGTCAGGCAGAACGTAGCAGCCGGCGTTGCCATCGACCACCATCACCAGCCGGTCGGGATTGGCTGGAAAAATGGTCACCTGCTCGGTGTTGGCGAACACCAAGGCGCGGGAAGCCAGGGAATGGGGGCAAATTGGCAGCAGCTGCAGCACGGGCACACCGGGGGTGATCACTGGCCCGCCGGCAGACAAGCCGTAGGCTGTCGAGCCGGTGGGCGTCGATACAATGATGCCATCGGCTGCAATATCGACCGGCGCGTGCCTGCCCACTTCGATTTCAAAGTGGCACATGCAGGTGAGCGGTTCCCGGTGCAGCACCATTTCATTGAGGCACAGCGCTTCCCAGAGCGTGGTATCTTCCCGAATCAGCTGCACTGAGAGCATCGTCCGCTCTTCAATTGCGTACTCGCCGGCGAGCACTTTTTCCATCGCTTGCGGCAGATTGTTCAGATAGATTTCGGTCAGGAAACCCATGTGGCCGGTATTCACGGTTAGCAGCGGAACGCCACAGGGGGCTACTTGGCGAAATGCCGACAGCACTGTGCCATCTCCCCCCAACACCAGGGCAAAAGCCATCTCGCTGTCGAAACCGGGAGGCACCAGCTTGTCGATGGGTGTGTGGCAGACTGGCTTATCAGGGCTGGAATAGCCCAGAATCCCTCCGGCACCGGTGGTCACACACACTTCCCAACCGCAGGAAGTCAGCTTGTCTTGCCATTCTTGGGCGATTCGACAAGCTACGGGTTTAATGTCGTTGTAGATAATGCCTGCTTTGGGCACGAGTCTGGGTTAGAGTTGAGATGTTGCTAGAATTCGGAAGTTGAAGCCACCCACGGCTGCCGGTGCGCCGGGGGCTGAGCAACTGATCGCCGCTACCGCTGGCTGCGCCCGCTCTCATTCAGAGAGCGAAAGCCTCTCCAGCAAGTTGTTTTGTGAGTTGGTTAGGTTTATCCTGCCACATTTTGACTGCGCTTGCTAGGTACAGCCAAAACCCAAAAACCTATCCTTCCAGGAAATGCTGCCACTTCTACCGAGAAGCCCTGTGGCTGTCCCCCACGGGGCTATATGCCAATAAACCTCTCGGAAGTGAGACTGCTATTAAAAGGGAACTTTTCTTTTTGACTCCTTTTTGAGCTTGGCTTGCTCGTAATTCAGTTCCTTCAATTTTTTCAAAATACGGCTGTAGTATTCTTGTAAATACTGTTCTGAGGTTGTGGTTTCTCTGGGGTCTAGCTGGAAGACGCTGTAGACCTCATCCATCGCAGCTGTTAAGGGTTTGCCGGTGGCCAGCACTTCGGCAAAGGCCAAGCGGTCAGCCACATTCCAGCCCCACTGAAAAAACATGGCGGCTTTGCGGACGGTACGCAGTAAGTTGAGCGGCAGGCGGGTCACTTTTGGCTGTTGCCCTGACAGTCGCTCGCACAGGCGGATAATTTCATCGGCACTCCAAGCGCGAGTCCCCACAACGGGAAATGCTTTCTTTGCGGTTTCGGGAACGGAGAGGGCGCGGATGGCAAATTTGGCAATGTCCTGGGTGTCCATGTAGGCGACCGGCGCAGAGAAGCCTGTAACCCAAACCGCCTGATTCTCCAATATGGGAATGGCGTACTGGCCAATTAACCCCTGCATGAAGCCGCAAAGCCGCAGGGTGGTGTAATTCAAGCCCGATTCCGCCAGGAAAAGCTCGGTGCACCGCTTAATCTCCATCAGCGGGACGTGAGGGTATTTCTCGGCGTCGAGAATCGAAAAGAATATGTAGCGCTCGACACCGGCGGCTTTGGCTGCTTGAATCAGTGCCACTTTTCCGTCCCAGTCCACTTGTTTGACGCTCAGGGAGTCCGTAGGGCGGGCTGTTGCCGCATCGATGACCGCTGTGGCACCGGCAAGGGCCGGTGGCAGACTCTCCGGGTCGCACAGGTCTCCCCGTACCAGTTGAGCGCCCCATTCTTTTAGAAAGGCTGCTTTCTTAGGACTGCGGACTAAACAGCGTACTTGGTGCCCTTCATCCAAGGCACGACGGGCGACCTGTCTGCCTAATGTGCCGGTGGCACCGACAACCAATAAACTCATGCCGGATTATTACAAATCTTAAAAGTTTCTCTTAAATGCTATCAGACACTTTCTCATTTTTACACAAAACTTAACAAAAAGCGGACAGGGGCTGGCGGCGTGGGGTATTGACAACTGTCCGGTATTTTTTGTGCCGGTACACATTTCTAACTTCCGGAAGAAAGCATATATACAAAACAGGGATAAACTGGGATTTTTGTAA
>CAZJNL010000249.1:0-6946 GCA_964546515.1 uncultured Oscillatoria sp. | reverse complement strand
TGCCAGCAGCGGCAGTTACGCGCAGCTGGAACGCGGTAACACCCCAGCCGGTCAAGATTTTGGCAGCTGGGCGCTCCAAACTGCTAAGGGACTGATTCAAGATGCTTATGTGCGCGATAACAACAAGTTGGGAGTTGTGATTTCCCCGCAAGTTCGCCCTAACGAAGTGAAGACCTTGGCAAAATCCCTAGCCCAAGGCTTTCATAAGAATTTCCCAAATCAGGACTTAACGGTTTTGATATACGCCCCTGACAAGCAACTGATTTTGACCGCTAAGTACGACCAGCAGTCAAACCAGATTGAATATAAAGCAGCGCCGGGCTAGGCAAGTTCAGGCAAGTTCAAAAGAGATTTTCCGCGATTCAGGGAGCCGTGGGAGTTTGGGTGCAATAGATTTGAATTAGGAGGTCAATCAAGTGACTCACTCTGAAGAATACAGGCGACAAATCATCAGCGATTTAGCTCAGGGCGATAAGGAAATGATGCCCGATAAGCCGGCGGAGGATTACACAGACTTTGACGATTTCGCTCGGCGCTCATCCCCCCAACAGCGCCGCCAGCTATTTGGCCAGACTCTCCATCACGATAATATCCCGCCCAGCCAGATGGAGCCAGAACTGCAAAAAGCGATCTCGCAGATCCAGCCGAATCAACGGCATGATGTGGCCAAAGAATTCTTTAAGAAATTGAAGGAAAGAAGACTGAGCGAAACGCAGCTGGAGCAACAGCTGGGGCTTTCGACTCACAACCCCAACCGCATGACTGCTGACGACGTTAGCAAGCTGGCCTCCTTCAGCTATCACGCTCACCCCGATATTTTCCGAGAAGTATTAGCTGATAAACCGGATTTAATGAAATTTCTCGGCAATCCGATTGTGGCTGCCATCGTCGGAGGGATTGCGCTCAAGTGGCTGACGAGTCGCAAGTAGGCACCCGTTGAGGCGCTGCCGGTAAAGTGTGTTCTCTGGGTAGTAAGGGGCGAACGCTAGCTCTCGCCCTTTTTCTTTTTTGCCCTCTTGTTGCCCGATCGCCGCGCCGGCTTTCAGAGCGCGTGCTATAATCTCCGGTTGATTAATCTGAACTACATAACCCCCCCACCCCCCCTTCCCTATAAGGGAAGGGGGCTGGGGGGTTAGGTTTTTTTAGCCATATACCCGGATGTGATATCAAGCGCCGGTGAATCGGGACAGGTCGCCGCTGGGTTCAAAGGACCCCTGCAGGACAATCAGCCAGAGTTTTCCACAGTCAGCATAGAAGGTAGAGTGCCCCAGTCCTTTGCAATTCTTTACATACCTCTGGGGGTCGCTTCCCTTTCCTTAAGACTCGCTATACTTTATAATATTATTTTAATACTCAGAGTGAGTTCGGGAGTCGCGGGCCAAAAACTTGTGATTCTCCCTCCTACTGATGGGCAAATCCAGTTAGCAAAATCCAACGGTATAAGGGTAATGACTACCAGCACTACTGTCACAGCCAACAGCCAGCCGATTCCAAAAAGCCTCGAGAGCAGCAGTGAGGCTATGCCCGTGCAGATTGAATCGCCAGAAAAATCCAAACCTAGTGCCATTCAGGTCTATAAGTCAAGCCCCCTACCTGAGAATCGCCCGATCGCGAGCGCGAATCCAGAGATTAGTGATATATTCGCCATTGTTGCGAACCGCCCGGTCAGCTCCAGTAAGATTAAGGTTATGGAGACTTTCTCCGGGAACCGCCCAATTTTCGCCAGCAACCTTAAGATTAGCGATAGCATCACCGTTTCTGGGAACCGCCCGATCTTCGCCAGTACCCTCAAGATTAGTGAGAGCTTCTCCGTGATGGGGAACCGCCCCGTCGCCTCAAATGAGATTGACGATCCTGAGAGTCTTATGGGTTTCTTAGATTAGAACAGAAACCCAGAGGTAGGGTGCGTTCCGCGCCCTCGCTCACTCCATCACAGGGGGTGCGTGCACTCGCAGAACGCACCCCACTACTTACGGCATTACTTCCGTATAGGTAGGGTGCGTTCCGCACCCTCGCTCGCTCCATCAGTGGGGTGCGTGCCCTCGCGGAACGCACCCTACTACTGCTGCATTACCTGCGAAGCATTATTCAATCGCCGGCATCAGGAATACGCCCGCCAAATCTTTATGGTAGCGTCATCCGAGCCCCTGACAATAATTTTGCCATCCCGACTGAAAGCAACACACTCAACAGCGCTTGCATGCCCCTTGAGCGTGCGGATTTGCTGCCCCGTATTCAGATCCCACAGCTTGACAGTGGTGTCCGCACTGCCACTAACTAAAGTCTGACCGTCCGGACTGATAGCAACAGAATTAACCCAGTTTGAATCCCCCCTCAGGGTGCGAATTACCCTCCCCGCGCTCAGATTCCACACCTGAATAGTATTGTCGCAGGAGCCACTGGCAATTGTCTGGCTATCCGGACTGATGGCGACGGAACGAACCGCTCTTGAATGCCCGATAATATTGCGAATTTCCTGCCCCGTATTCAGAGCCCACAGCCGTGCCTTGCCGTCATCCGAACCGCTAATAATAATTTGGCCGTTTGGACTGATAGCGACGGAATAAACCGGACTGAAATGCCCCTTGAGCGTGCGGATTTCCCTCCCCGTATTCAGATACCACACCTTGACAGTACCGTCATACGAACCGCTCACAATAGTTTGGCCATCCTGACTGATAGCCACAGAATAAACCAAACCTGAATGCCCGCTGAGGGTGCGGATTTCCAGCCCCGTTCTCAGATTCCGCAGCTAGACAGTCTTGTCAGCACCGGCACTGGCAAGAGTCTCGCCATCCGGACAGAAAGCGACGGAATAAATAGAACCGTTTAAAAACCCAGTGCCATTAATATTGCTGCGGAGTTCTTGGCCGGTTCTGAGATACCACAGCTTAACAGTCTTGTCCTGACTGCCACTGGCAAGCGTTTTGCCATCCGGACTGATGGCAACCGAATAAACGCAGTCTGAATGCCCCCTAGTGCTCTAGCAGGGGATTTTCCCAAGCGATAGAAGGTGCGGTTGGGCGTGCCGGTGGGGTTGATATCTGCGGTGAATATTGTGGCGCGGGATTCGCAGGCGGTGGCGGGGGTGCCGGTGGGGAAAATCTCTCTGGATGCAAAGCCAGGTCAATCTTTGCCAGACGCTGCAAAATCACCCCTGTGTTAGCAGGGCGAGCCGTGAATTTATATGCGATCATATCGTCAATAAAATCTGCCAGCACCGGCAGCACACTAGGCGCATACTCCTGCCATTGCAACTTATACCTGTTCCCATCATAGATAATATCTAAATGCTCCGGTTCTCTGCCGGTCAGCAAATAGACAAACGTGCGCCCCAAGGCAAAAAAATCAGATGGCAACACCGCTTGACCGTTCAGCTGCTCTGGTGGGGTGTAGCCGTCAGAACAAACTTTGGTTCCCCCCTTGCCGGTGACTTCCCGTGCCGCGCCAAAGTCAATTAGCGCCAGCTTGCCATCCGGCTTTAACATAATATTAGCCTGCTTGATATCGCGATGGAAGAAATTCTCTCCATGCACCCGCTCCAAAATAGCCGTTAGATCCTTCAGCCATTTCACTGCCAAATCCTGGTCGATAGGGCGTCCTCGCTGGGGGATGTACTTGTGCAAGTCCATCCCCTCAATCTTCTCCATCATCAGACAGTGCAGCGGCTCTTGAGCGTTTTTTGGCCAAAACTTGAAAGAGCCATCTCCCTTCGGAACTCCCGGATGATTCAGCTGCATCAAAACTTTTGCCTCTTGCTGAAACAGTTCCAGTGCCTTTTGTCGAATTTGAGAGGAAATGTTCTCCAGCTGGAGAATCTTCAACACCTTGCTCGTGCCGGTGTGATTCACCTCATAAGTTTTGCCAAAGCCACCCTGTTCCAGCAGGCGGATCACCCGATAGCGCCCTGATAGCAGCAATTCCGCGCCACAAGCGGGGCCAAATAAGCAATTATCAGGACAGTCAGGTTTTAGGCAGCGGGGATTAACGCACAGACTGAGAGCGATTTTAGATTGTAGATTGTAGATTTTAGATTTGATTACTCGTTCCCAGGCGGAGCCTGGGAATGCCTAAAGGGAGGCTCTGCCTCCCGTTTACTCTGGCAGCTTGCTGCTAGGGATGCCAGGAACACAAGCTGCTGCCTCCCGTTTATCTGGCGTGGCTTAAAAGATGCGATTCGCTTGCGCTCTCGCTTCACGCACACCGCTGCCAATATTTTATATCATAGCCGGTGAACTGACCTGAAAAAAGACCCTCACCTCCATCCCCATACCCAAAATGGCAGAGAGGAGAAAAAATCCAGTCTTTGTCTTACTCCCCCTCTCCTCTTGTGGTCGAGGGGGTTGGGGGGTGAGGGGACTGCGGTCAATCAACCTGACACGATCTTACACCCTTGCGCACGCCATACATTGCCTAAAATCCCCAGCCGCACCGGCAGCCCCACCCCCAAATAGCGCTCTCACCCCTTTGAACTTCAAAGCACCGGCTCCCTTCCGTCTTATACTGGCAGCACTGGCTAATCTAAACAGACAGACAAAATTAAATCTAACCTCCCCTTCCCTGGAAAAACCGACTTTCTCCCCCCTTTTTTACGGGGGGCGGGGGGATGCGCTAAAATAGCACAGCTCAGAGACGGCGGCAACCCGGTTTCTCAACCCCGCGTATTAGCGCCCACCCACTCACGCCAATTCCATGACTAACCAGCTATTCTGCGGCGACAACCTCGAAATCATGCGCCAGTACATCCTTGACGAAGCGGTAGATTTATGCTATATAGACCCGCCCTTCAACTCCCAGCGCAACTACTACCAAATCTGTAACTATATTGGCAAAAAAACGAAAGCAAAAGCCTTTGCTGACACCTGGAAATGGGATGACACAGCCGAAAACGGCTTTTCGCAGATAACCGGCAACTTCCAAGGCAGATTTACCCCGCAAAGCACTGACCTGATTGCCGGTTTATCCAAAGTCTTGGGCAAAGGCAGATCCCTCGCCTATCTGGTCAGCCTCACCCTCCGCATCGCGGAAATTCACCGCATCCTAAAGCCGACCGGTAGTTTCTACCTGCACTGCAACCCCACCGCCAGCCACTATCTGAAATTGGTGCTAGATGCCATCTTCTGCCCCCGGGGAGGGGAGTTTCAAAATGAAATCATCTGGTGCTATTCAATAGGCGGGAAAAGTCGCCAGCGCTTCGCCCGAAAGCACGATACAATCTTCTTCTACACCAAAGCCGGTCAAAACTACACCTTCAATCATCAAGCCGCCGCCATTCCCAGAAAGCCCACCTCTCACATGAAAGTCAGAACCGACTCAGAAGGAAAACAATATCAAGAAAAAACCGACCGAAAAACAGGCAAAGTTTACAAGTATTACCTGGAGGACGGAAAAATTGCTGAAGATTACTGGACAGACATTGAAACCTTAAACCGAACAGACAGAGAGCGCTCAGGCTATCCCACCCAGAAACCCGAAGCCCTCTTAGAGCGCATTATCAAAGTCAGCAGCAATGAAGGCGATGTGGTATTGGACGCTTACTGCGGTGGCGGGACTACCTTAGCAGTCGCTCAGCGCCTCAACCGGCAGTGGATAGGTACAGACATCAATTCTCAGAGCGTCAGCCTAATTCTCAACCGCCTTGAAAATTCCTTTGGCAGAGACATCCTTTCCCAAATCCAACTCCTCTCCTATCCGGCTGATTAATTTACTTTTTTGACTCGCCCGCCCCTGAAACTTCACGCTCAGGTCGATATCTTACCAGGTATCCCACAATCTAAAATCTAACTTCTAAAATATAAGAGTGATAGCACCGGCAACCCGTGTCGCCCGAAGCGCCTCACAACTGCCTGTAGTATTGCCATCTGCCGAACGTCAAATTTTATGAGTTCATCCATGCGCCGGTTTCGCCCACCCCTAGCCATTAATCGCATCCGCCCCCAGCACGCCTTCTGGGTAGCCGCACTGCTGGCAATTGCCATAACAGTGAGCAGCTGCGCCGCGCCCAGTCAGTCAGGCAGCTCCAAGCCAGTGAGTCCAGAATTAAAAGCGCAAGTTTTGCAGATCGTTGGCGAAAATCCGCAAGTGATTCTGGAGTCACTACAGGCGTACCAGCAGCAACAGCAGCAACAGATCCAGCAGGCACGCCGGTCATTTTTGCAGCAAATGATAACCAATCCGGGCGCAGTGATTGGCGACTCCCCCGCCACCGGCGCAGCTGAGCGCAAGATTGTGCTAGTCGAGTTCTCCGACTTTCAGTGTCCGTTTTGCGCCAAGGCTCACCAGACGGTCAAGCAGTTCATGGACAAATATAAAGATAAAGTCACCCTGACGTACAAGCATTTGCCGCTGACTCAGATTCATCAAGAGGCGCTGCCGGCGGCCAAAGCGGCGTGGGCTGCCGGACAGCAGGGGAAATTCTGGGAGTATCACAACGCCCTGTTCACCCAGCAAGAAAAGCTGGGCGAGCCGCTGTACGTCGCGGTTGCCGAAGGGCTGAAACTCGATATGGCTCGGTTCAACAAGGATCGCAGTGGGGCGGCGGCGGCGGCTGCCATTGAGAAAGACATTCAGCTGGCTGAGAGTTTAGGGATTAATGGCACCCCCTTCTTCACCCTCAACGGCGAAACCCTCAGCGGCGCTATCGAGCTCTCTGAGATGGAGAGCACTCTAGAGCGAGTCCGCGCTTCAGCTGCAGCTGCAGCCAAGTGAAAATGCCCGCGCCAAGCTCCCCGGCTCCACCTGAACTGGTTAACTCGCTCCCCGGCTCCTTATGGGAAGCGAATACTGGGAGGCTCTGCCTCCCCAAGTCAAATTAGAGGCTCTGCCTCTAGACAGGCATTCCCAGCTTGAGCTCGGAACGAGTAATTAGAGGCAGAGCCTCTAGAGAGGCATTCCCAGCTTGAGCTCGGAACGAGAAACGAGAAAACTCAGGGGTGTGTGGGCAGCC
>CAZJNL010000248.1:0-6950 GCA_964546515.1 uncultured Oscillatoria sp. | reverse complement strand
CGGTTGAGGTGATGCAAAGTCATCCTGAGCGAATTCATTCTGCGGATGTGAAAAAGGTTGAGGATATCGCTTCTGCCACTAACCAAATGGCTCTTTTAGTGGAAGATTTGCTCCTCCTGGCTCGCACCGATGGAAGCCGGTCGGCTACGGCTGTTGACTGGGTGTCTGTACCTTTAGACGAACTGTTAGAGGATTTGCTGGATTTTTTGGAACTTCAAGCCGAAGAAAAGGGAATTACTCTTAAGTCGGATTTGGCAGTTGGTGTGTTTGTTAAGGGAGATGCCGGTCAGCTGAGGCGTTTGTTTTCTAATCTGCTGGAAAATGCCCTGCAATATACGAGCGCCAAGGGAACTGTAACCCTTTCCATGACTAAATTTGACCGAGGTGTCACCGTTAGTGTTGAGGATACTGGTATCGGCATTGCTCCCGAGGATGTGAGGCGGGTTTTCGATCGCTTCTGGAGAGCGGATAAGGCGCGAAGCCGGCGAGAAGGGGGTTCGGGGCTGGGATTGGCCATCGCCCTGGCCATCGCTCGCCGGCATGGAGGAGAAATCACCGTGACTAGCCAGGTGGGTGCCGGCTCCTGCTTTCGGGTGCGCCTGCCAGCAGTCTAGATGGCCACACAGGAAGATGGGACAGGTTCAACCCGCACAAGGTCAAAATTCGATCGACCGCCTGAGTGAGAGGTGGGAGCTATCTTGCATTTAATCTGCACGGTGGGGTAGGCGGAGCCTCCCGGCAGGCGCTCCCATGCTGTAGGTTAGGCCCCCGTAGCCGCCCTAGAAACGATGGAAAATATGCAATCAAAAAGTTTTTTATCAATTTCCAGTTTCTTTCCGAGTTCTTTACTTTTTGACTTTAGCTTAGAGAGTAAGGCGCTTTCAGCCATCAACGCTGACGGCATAGTGCTGGCTCAAATCGAGCCTTTGTGGAACTCTACCTTACATACAGTTCAAGGAGTCAAAAAATGTCTGACAGCAGAGAATTGTACGAATACGACGATTACGATCGCGAAGATGACTCTATATATGATGACGATTTGGAGTTTGATAGCGATGACGACATGTATGACTTTGATGACGATGACTACCGGCGCGGTCAAACCGGCAGTAACAGCTTGTACAGCGCTAGCACTGCCAAAGATATGGAGGGAAACGACAGCGATGACTACTTAGAAGGCAATGACAGTGATGAGCATCTGAATGGCAATTTAGGCAACGATGACTTGCACGGCAAAAGTGGCAAAGACACCCTCGATGGCGGCACCGGCAACGACCACATTTATGGCGACGATGGTGACGATAACGGCAGCGGTGGCGATGGGGATGACTCTTTAAATGGCGGGCTCGGCAATGATGACTTGTACGGCAACCGGGGCAAAGACAGGATAGAAGGCAACGAAGGCAACGACCACATTTATGGCGACGATGGTGACGATACCGGCATCGGTGGCGATGGGGATGACTATTTTCATGGCGGTTTAGGCAACGATGACTTGTACGGCAACCAAGGGAAAGACACGACCGACGGCGGCGAAGACAACGACCGGCTGTTTTGCGGCAAAGATGACGATACCGGCATCGGTGGCGATGGGGATGATTTAGTCAATGGCAATATGGGTCGCGATTCAGTGTACGGCAGCAATGGCAACGACACACTCCGAGGTGGGAAAGATGCTGACGTCCTGACTGGTGAGACAGGTGATGATGTCCTCTATGGAGACTTGGGTGCCGATACCCTGATCGGCAACGCAGGTAATGATATTTTCGTAATCGCCAGCGGCACCGGCGGCAATACCCTAGAACTTGCCGACATCATCATCGACTACCAGGATGGCGCTGACAAAATTGGCCTTGCGAATGGTTTAGGATTCGCTCAGCTGGGGATTGCTCAAGGAACCGGCACCCATGCCGGCGACACTATCATCCAAATTGCCAGCACCGGCGAGTTCTTAGCAATCCTCACCGGGATTAACGCTTCTGCCATCACCAGCGCTGACTTTCTATCGATTTAAAGCCAAGATTTTTACTCCTTTTGTCCTCTCTCCCTGATTTAGCGCTATGAAGTCTCAATTCTCAATTCAAACGGTAACACTTACTTTTTTGCTAGGGCTGGCTGGAATGACTGCTGCGGTCGGAATATTTAGTTTTAAAACTCCCGTGGCAACCGCGAGCCAACAGTTCGACAGCTATCAAAGTCGAGACGATGACAGCCACGATGACGATGATAGCCGCGATTCTGACCGCGATTCTGACCGCGATTCTGACCGCGATTCTGACGGTGACTGACCTTGACTGCCCTCCCTAGAAAAGCCAAAAATTTCTCAAGTTTAAGTTTCAGATAAATGGCCAAACAAACTTTTCGCAAACTTCACCGCCAAATTGCTCCCATTCTTTTCCTGCCTCTGTTTATCTCTGCCATTACGGGCATCGCCTACCGGCTTGGAAAAAGTTGGTTTGGCATGTCGCCAGATGTAGCGGAAATTTTCATGAATATTCACCAAGGCGAATACTTGGGAGACCAGCTAAAGTCGGTCTATGTGCTTCTGAATGGCTTGGGGCTGATAGGAATGATCGTCACTGGGATGAGCATGACGGGGATATTTCGCCCCAAGCGCAATAAGCAAGAGGAAATGGGTCCCTGAGTGCCGGTGGAACTTACAAAGCAACCCATACAAAGAAACCAGGGTTCTTAAAGTTTCCTGGTTTCTAGACCCCCACGATAGGGCTAATTTGAGGGCCCGACTAAATTTCCCCTCCCGCGATGGCGAGAGGAAACAACTAACAACTAACAGCTAACAAAGATTTCATTCAGGGATTAAAACTATGAATCGTTTCCTAAAAATCCGCAACATCGCTCACACAACTGTAGGCACAATATACTTAGCTTCACTGGGCGCACTTACCCTGGTTGCTTGCGCACAGAAGCAACCACCGGCGGCGGTTGTCGAACCGCTGGAGCCGCAGGTGAGTCAGCAGCAGGCGCAGATGCTGTCTAATAAGGATTCAGTGACGCTGAAAAATCTCCAAGCGGCGTATAATGGAGAATCAAATGCCCACGCCCGCTATCTAGCTTTTGCTAAAAAGGCAGAAGAAGAAGGCTACATGCAAGTTGCGAGTCTCTTCAAAGCCGCCGCAATGGCTGAAGCCATTCACGCTTCTAATCACGCCGCGCTCATTCGCAAGATGGGCACTAAACCCGAAGCAAAACTGGAAACGCCGGTGGTGAAATCCACTCGTGAGAACTTGGAAGCGGCTATTAAAGGCGAGTCTTACGAGCGCACCACCATGTACCCGCAATTCATCGAAGCTGCTAAAAAGGAAGGCAACAAAGATGCTGTCGAGTCGTTTGAATATGCCGAGGAAGCAGAGGCGGAACACGCTAAATTATACACTCAGGCTAAGGATAACCTGGAGGACTGGAAAGAAGCTAAGATGGTCTTCTATGTCTGTCCTGAGTGCGGGTACACGACAACTAACCTGCAAAACTGCCCCGAATGCGGCAATGACAAGAACCTGTTTTTGGAAGTAGTTTGAAAAAGCGGCAGTTGCCGGTGATGGCAGCCATTTTTCTGGCAGCACAATACCTCAGCGACAAGAGCTGCAATACCTGGGAAGTGCGCTGTAAAAAATTGCTCTGTAAAATCATTGATGTGAGGGTTTGATGAATCGCCGTAATTTTCTCGGATGGATGGGTGTTGGTTCCTTAGCCAGCTATTTGCCTGTGGCACTCGCCGCCACTTCTTCCAACACTAAAAAGTTACTTGCTGAGGTGGCAAATGCTGCGCCTGTAGCCCAAAGCGATGGGTTTCGCCGTGTGGGCACTGTAGCTGAACTCGATAAAACGGGTAAACTTACCGCAGATTCTGTTTTAGTCGTCCGCAACCCAGCAAATCCCAGCAGTCTATCTGCTGTCAATCCCCGCTGCACCCACGATGGCTGTACAGTAGAATGGAAAGCCGGTCAAAAAAACTTTTTTTGTCCCTGTCACGACGCTAAGTTTGCAGCAGATGGCAAAGTGCTGCAAGGTCCGGCTAAACTCCCCCTAGAAACCTACGACACTAAAATAGAAGGTGATTCAGTCCTTGTGAGAGAGAAGGCGCGAAGGACTTCTCAAGCCCAACAAAACCGTCTCAGCGATCAAGACAGCGAGCGCAACTACGAGGAGCGCGAAGGGGAACACGAGGAGTCAGAACAAGACGCTGACAGCTGAGGCAAAAAATAAAAAGGAAAAGGGCAGAGCGAATACCTTTTCCTTTTTAAGCCGGGGGCATCTCAATCGGGTATAATCTTTTGTGGGAAGCATCGCCTGTCCGTTTCCAACCGTCCAGCCTGATGTCTGCCCCTCAAGAGAACCCAAAAATGCCCTACGCTTCTCAATGAAATCGCCAAAGCCAAATGTTAAAATCTAAGCCTAGCTCGAAGAGTGTACTGGATACGAGACTGCACGGCACTCGTACCAGTGCCTTTATGAATGAGCTATTCAGCAACAGCGCTCATTTTTTAATCCTTAAGAGCCTGTCAGATTTAATCTTAATAGGTTGGCCGAGTTTCATCACAGACCCAACCGAATATTTGCTGGCGCTAGCAATGCTCGTGCAAGCTTGGGATCTGTCACGCCCCAGCGCTCACCGTTTTTGGGGAAACCTCACCGGCGTGACTGTCTACACGGCGCTCGATTTGCCCGTAGACGGGCTGGAGTTTTTCCAAAACCCCACTCACATTGTCTTTTGGTTATTTTCCCTGATTATTGCCACCTTGCAGGGACTGCGATTTCATTGGGCTACAGGTGCTAAGTGCTGGATTATTCCCCTCGAAAGCTTGGTGCGGACTCTGATGGTGGTAGCTTGTTATATAGTGATTGGACTCAACGGCAAGGAAATCTCTTCTCTACAACAAATACTGACATTTCAGGTGAGTAAAGATCACTGGTTTTTGATTTGGAGTATGGTGTTGGTCGGTTTGCTTTTGGGCTTGCAGTCGCTACAGATAACCGAACAGAGACAGCAGCTACAAGAAACCGCCGTAGTTCTGCGAAATATGGCTGAGTGGGGGATGGGAAGTCATGCTGTTGCGGCTGCAGTGCACAATCCGGAAGCGCTGGCATTTCACAAGTGCGATCGCACAATTATATTTATGGACATTCGCGGCTTCACGGCTTGGTGCGAGCAGACAAAACCAGACACTGTTGCCGCAGTTCTCAATAAGTATTACCGCAGTGTCGAACCGGCAGCAGCCCAGCACTCGCCTCTTAGAATAACATTTACCGCCGATGAAGTCATGGCAATTTATGCCACGCCCCAGCAAGGGGTTGCCGCCGCCCGCGACATGCGCCAAGCCGCACTGCAAACCCTTACTCCCTATAATATAGGGGCTGGATGTGCGGTGCATTGCGGCAGTGTAGTAGAAGGGCTTTTTGGCAGTGAAGGTGTCCGGACTTACACGGTTATTGGGGATGTCGTCAACACAGCTAAGAGACTGGAAAGCGCCACACCAGCAGGAGAAATTACTGTTTCCGATGCCCTCTATCAAGCTCTGGATAAACAGTTAGCGGTAGACCCCTGCCAACCCATTTTAGCCAAGGGCAAGACAGAGGCGATCGTGGCTTGGCGACTGCTTCCCTCCTGAATTCAATTTTATACTGCCCGCTCCCAGACAGCTCCCCCATCCCTGGCTGACTTTTCTTGACAAGGGAATATTAAAAAACTCTGTAATTTTTTAACATTTCAAAATCTCAGGAGATAATGAATGGGAACTCAGGCCCGGAAAACCGTGCCTAGATTCGTTTTGTCAATCAATCAGAGTCAATCAGTAGCTTGCTCTTGGATTGGGGTGTTGCAAATGCCGAGTTTGTACTTATTTTTAGTCCTGGGTTTTTTGGGCAGCGGTCACTGCGCCGGCATGTGTGGCCCGTTTGTGATGGCCTATACCCGCCCTCAAAGCAACAGCTGGCACTCTCATGTGCTGTACGGTTTGGGGCGCTCTACCACTTACGCTTTCATGGGATTTATCGCCAGTAGCTTCGGTCAGGTTTTGCAGGATTTGCTGGGATTGCGAGCCGCTATCCTGATTCTGGCTGGGGTGCTGATGCTATATTTAGCATTGGGACAGCTGCACCTGCTGCCGGTTCGCTTTTTGCCGGTGCAGAATTGGCGGTGGTATCAAAAAAGTATCGGACGTTTATTTGACAGCAATCGCTGGTATCGCACCTATCCGCTGGGCGTTTTTCTGGGGTTTATTCCTTGCGGTTTGACGGCAATCGCCCTGTCGCTGGCGATTACCCAACCGGTGCCGGTGGCCACCGCCGGGATGTTTATTTTTGGCCTCGGCACTATGCCCGCTATGGTGGGATTTGGGTTGCTGATTCAACGCCTGAAAATTCCCCGGTTGGAACGTTATATGGCGGCGCTGATGGCTGTACTGGGCGGTCTGACTATTTGGATGGGAATGCATCGTTTGGGTTGGGCTGCGCCACCTCCCCAAAAGGAACTCCTGATGCGCCTGCACCCTGCAGCGCCCCCTGGTGAGTCTCACAACCATCAAATGCCCCACGAACACCATCACTAACACCGGTTAGCAGCTGCGAGCCGGTCAATAAATCTCAGAAACCAATATCAAGAAACCAACATCAAGAAACCAGGTTTCTGGAGAGGTCGTACATTTTTCTATCCGCACGCATCCGGGACTCAGAGACGCGATAAATCGCGTCTCTACAAGAGAAAGGAGCTGTAAACGTGACATAAAGAAACCAGGTTTCTGGAGAGGTCGTACATTTTTCTATCCCCACGCATCCGGGACTCAGAGACGCGATAAATCGCGTCTCTACAAGAGAAAGGAGCTGTAAACGTGACATAAAGAAACCAGGTTTCTGGAGAGGTCGTACATTTTTCTATCCCCACGCATCCGGGACTCAGAGACGCGATAAATCGCGTCTCTACAAGAGAAAGGAGC
>CAZJNL010000247.1:0-6981 GCA_964546515.1 uncultured Oscillatoria sp. | reverse complement strand
GGACATCACTAACTTCTAGGGTATCCTCAGCCTGGAGATTGCCTCGCACGTCTGCAGCGAGGAGGACGCAAATAGAGTGAAGTCTCGGATCGCGATCCGGTGCCGAATAGACGCCAACCAGCCGGTGAATTTTCACCAATTCCAGTCCTGTTTCCTCTGCCAATTCGCGCCGCGCTGCGGTGGGGATATCTTCCCCCCAGCTGACGATACCCCCTGGCAAACCCCATTCGCCGGTGTCGCGGCGGCGAACCAGGACAATTCGGCCATCCGGCAAAATCGGGACGATCGTCGTGCCGGTGACGGGATGGCGGAAGATAATCCCCAGCACGGTTTGGACAAATTGCCATGAGCGACGCATAAATTAAGAACCCTCAGTCGGGGCATTGGGCATGGGGCATTGGGCAGGCTGGCATTGGGATGGTCTGATTGCTCATCCCCAGTTTAGAACCGGTGTTGCGGTTAATCTACCGCGGCTTGTTGCAAGTCGGCGAGCACCTGTACGGCGTGGGATGCCGGTTTGACTTTCCGGTAGACTTTTTCTATCCTACCATCTGGGCCAATCACGAAGGTGCTGCGGTGGACGCCCATAAATTCCTTGCCCATGAATTTTTTCAGCCCGTAGCTGCCGTAGGCTGCGGCCACTTGGCCATCGAGATCGCACAGTAAAGGAAAGGGCAGGTGGTGTTTCTGGGCAAATTTGGTGTGGGACTTGGCATCGTCAGTGCTGACGCCGAGCACTACCACATCTAGAGCCTGGTAGTCCTGGTAGCCGTCGCGAAAGCCGCAAGCTTCAAGAGTGCAGCCGGGAGTGCTGTCGCGGGGGTAAAAATATAGGACAATGCGCTTTCCCCGCAAAGAAGCCAAACTGACTGTGTTGCCTTCTGCGTCGGGCAGGCTGAAGTCTGGAGCGATATCACCGATTAAGATCGTCATTTGTGATTTTTGTCAAGATCAAAAAGATAAAGATTTTAACCGGCAGCCAAGGCAAAAACGCGCCCACTGGGGGCTGCCGGCTTAATGCTGTGCTGGCAGAGTGTTACAGGGGTTTTCACAACTGATGGAATACAGCCCAAGTCTGGGAATGTGCTACTGTATGCGGATGGGGGGAAGGAAGTTGGTTTGTATGAATCCCTGTGAGGGATTGAAATATGATAAACTGTGCGGATGCAAGTGCGGTAACGTCCGTCGCGCTGGCGCTCGGTTTGGCCTCGATCAGCGAGTTGAGAAGTCTTAGCTGCACCCCAGCCAGAGTCTTTTGGACATCTGTGACCGGCTTTCATCTGAAGGACGGGTTCAGGGAACTCGGCTGACCGGCACGCGCCGTCAACTGTGGCTAGGAATGGAGGGGCCTGACAATGCTGGTCAGCCAAGCCAAACGGAAAACAGGACGCTCAACCCCCGACTGTGGTAGCGGGAAAGGAGATCGGTTGTAAGTGAGGACGCCGTTATCAGGAGTGAGAGAGCGGGCTTGTACCGCAGGGGCAGCCGCAAGTGGCGCGTCCGTGAAGGGTGAAGAGTGACGTTTAAATTTCATGGATCGCCGCAACGCGACACCCGGGCTCGCTCACTCACCAGTCAAGCTCTTTGCGCCCCCCGCAATGTTCTGAAGCTACTCGCACTGTGTAAGATTAGAGGTTCTTTAGTTTTTTTATCGATGAGGTAACAGATGGCAAAACGCCGCAACCCCAAAAAAGAAAAAGCTCTGCGTAACCGCGCATACGCCCGCCAGTTTCGCAAACAAACCAATACAGGTCGTTTCTCTCGCAATCGGCGTTTTGAGAGTGACAAGCCGATGGAGGAAGAGGAGGTGCAGCAGTAGCCTAAACCGACACCACTCCGGGATGGCCCTGGCCTGCAAGCTGCCTCAACCGATTTCCCCCCTTCTCGTGGCCCGCAGCAGGAGCCAGAAGTGGGGCAGCGGATTGTGTGGCACAGGGCAGGGATGGATAGCCCTTGAGTGGCACAGATAACTTATCCGTTACGTCTGGTACGCATGATTGCTTTCGGCTGCCAACTCCCCTCTCCTTATTGCCCTCTGCTGGGAACTGCTGCGGTTTTCCACCGGCAGCGTTCCCCCGGGTGCCGGTTCTGGCTGCCGCTGCGCCTGGAAAGACGGTGCGTCACATCTTGAAAATTTACTGCTAGCTCATGGCTTACTTCTATTCTTTTAAATTTTCTCCCTCTCCGGCGCTGCAAGCTCTCCAAAATTGGCGCTCCGACTTATTGGAATACTACGAAGCTCGACTCGATTTGTTTAATTTATCAGTGCTGGCTGATTATGACCAGTTGGTTTGTTTGCCTTCCCTGAGCCATATCGACAAATACTGGTATCAAATAGAAACGGCTAAAAAAGTTATCAAACAATTTGGTGGCCGCGCTTTGCTGGCGGATGAAGTGGGTTTAGGGAAAACCATTGAAGCCTGCCTGATCTGCAAAGAATATATGGCGAGAGGGATGATTAAATCCTTACTGGTACTCGCGCCGGCTTCCCTGGTTTCTCAGTGGCAGCTGGAGCTGGCAGAGAAATTTGGGATTGCGGCGATAACGACTGACGAAAGGCAAGGCACTCCCGAAGATTTTTGGAATCAAAATGACAGGATTGTTGCTTCGATTAATACAGCGAAGCACAAAACCCACTGGGACTGGGTTACGTCGCGGGAGTGGGACATGGTGATTGTAGACGAAGCCCACCACTTGAAAAACCGCAATACGCTGAACTGGAAGCTGGTTAATGCGATTAAGAAGCGGTTTATTTTGATGCTGACGGCGACGCCGGTGCAAAATTCTCTGGTTGAGCTGTTCAATTTGCTGACGCTGCTAAAACCCGGCCTTTTGCAAACGGAAGCGCTGTTTAAGAAGGAGTATGTGGATTCCAAGAACGGGCGCGTTCCGAAAAATCCTGAGAAATTGCGGTATCTGATGCGGGAAGTGATGGTGCGCAATACGCGCAGTTTGGTGGATGTCCAGCTGCCGAAGCGATTTGCTTCCACTATTACGGTGCAGCCTTCTGAAGCTGAGCGCAGTTTGTTCGACGCGATTAGTGACTACCTGCGCCGGCACCAAGAAGAAAAGGGCGTGGACAGGTTAACGCGCAACACGCTTTTGATGCGTGCCGGCAGCAGTCCCAAGGCTTTGGAGGATTCCCTGAAGAATCTGGAAAAGCGGTTCGAGCATGAGGAAATTCAGGAGTTATTAAGGAAAGTCTCCAAGATTAAGCAATTTGAAAAGGCTCGGCATCTGGTGGAGTTGCTGAAAAAATCGACGCAGAAGACGCTGGTTTTTGCGTCGCACCGGGAAACTATGTCCTATTTGGCTTCTTGTCTCTCAGATGCCGGGATTGCCTTTGCGGAATTTAGGGGGGATATGTCTTTGAAGGAGAAAGATGGGGCGATTGAAGCGTTCCGGGAGTCGGTGCCGGTTTTGCTGGCATCCGAAAGCGGTGGCGAAGGGCGGAATATTCAGTTTGCTAATGCGATCGTCAATTACGACTTGCCCTGGAACCCCATGAAGATAGAGCAAAGGATTGGCCGGATTCACCGGATTGGCCAGACGCAAGATGTGTTTGTTTTTAATTTTTGTATCAGAGGGAGCATAGAAGAGTATATCTTGCGCATCTTGCACGATAAGATTAATATGTTTGAGCTGGTGGTGGGGGAAATTGAAACAATTTTAGGGAATCTGGATGACGAGTTTGACTTCAGCGAAGCGGTTATGGATATTTGGCTGAAGAACCAATCCAAGCAAGAGTTGGAGACGGCGTTCGACAGTCTGGCGGACGAGCTGTTGAAGGCGAAGGAGAAGTATCGCGAATCCCGCGATCTGGATGAGCAAATCTTTGGCGAGGATTTTGAGGCATAATCGACGGACAAAGGATGACGCTCTCAGAAATATGGCCCGCTCGCGCCGCCGGGTGAGAAACCCGGCGGGTTTCTGAACGGATGTTGGCCCCTTGACGAACCAAGTATTAATCGTGTGAAATATGAATGATGACCCAATTCTGAAAACTGTCGATAAAATCGTATCCCTTCACGATGGATTGACAGAATATGCCGGGCCAAATACGCTGAGTGTGCTGCTGTCAGAAGAGGTGGCTCAAACCCTAGAGGTTGAGGAAGAAGTCACCTTTACGACAGCGTCGGATGTCAGAGATGGCTATTTCGTAACTTATAATTCGGAGATTTTTAAAAGGTTTGAGTTGCTGCTGGAAGAGAAGGGGTATGTGGCGACTTTTGGGGTGAAATACCAAGGATACCTGAAAACAACTGGGTTTGACAAGCTGGTGACTAACGCGCTGACGCCGCAAAATGGTTTGATGCGGTTTATTGAAGCGAAGCAGGCGGTCACGAACTACCTCCTCTGCAATGTGGCTTATACGGCAAGCGCGGATGAGAAGCGCCTGGGGATGGTTTCGTTTTTTGTTAATGAACTGACGGGTGCCGCGCCGGTGGATATCGGCGATGCGCTGCTGTGGCAAGCGGACAGGATTGCTTCTGAAGAGGGAAGCGGCCAGCATTCTCTGCCTTTCGATACTTTGTCGAGGATTATTGAAAAGACATCGGAACAATTGATTGACAAGGATATTGAAAAGTGGCAAAAAAGTTTGCAGCGCAAGCTGCTGCGAGATAAGGAGAGGCTGAAGGCTTATTACGGGACGATTGCCCAAGAGATTCGGACAAAAATTAAGAAAAAACACCTGGCCGGTGAGGAGGAGGAGCGAGAGTTAGCCCGGATTGCGGCGACGGAGATGGAGTTGGAGCGGAAGCTGGCGGATATTAACGCTCGCTATGCGGTGAGTGTGGGGGCGCATCTGCACAGCGCTCTGGTGATTCAGCTGCCAACTGTGCACATTCAGTGCGAGTTGGTTCGCAAGAAGCACCGGCGAGTGGTGACTGCGGTTTGGAATCCTTTTTCTAAGCAGATTGAGCCGTTGCGCTGCGAGAAGTCAAATGTGCCGGTTTATTCGTTTTATTTGTCTGATGATGAGGGGCAGATTCTCTCAGCGGCGTGCGTGCAGAAGGAAATGAAAAATTTTTAATTTTTCGCTTTCTGACTCCGAGCTGTAAGGTGCGTTACGAAGTAACGCACCCTACTTATTTAAATCGCGGTGAAATCGTTAGCTGCGATCCGGTTGGCACTCACCCCATTCAGGAAGGCTAGGAGTTCGCCGCTGCTGGCGATACTGATTGAGGTGCTACGCCTTGTCCATTGCTGAGCTGTCCATTGCTATATATATAAGAGATGCAACCAGACGCGCTCTTCTAAGCAACTTCGCACAGCACTGTCACAATCCCAACTCCCTGACTGGCACTGGCGATTAAAATCGCGGCTACCAAAACCCGCCGTTGCGGCTTTCAAAAGTCCGCGCAGGCGGTAATATTACGTCCGGTTGATTAACTTTAATAATCAACCGCATTGACGCCAAGTACGCCAATAAGGTAGAACGAAGAAAGAGTCAGAGGGATAGGAAAATTAATGTTACGGGCAATTGACCGGCTCTGGATATCAGAGGCGTGCGACGGGAGCGAAGAACGCCTGTGCTACCCACAGACAACCTCTAAAAAACCTGCAATCCGATTGGGGCTGGGGGTGGGGTAAGCCCCCCTATCAATTCGCCAACAGCATCATTTTATTCGCCCGGATCTATTTCTATTCGCCCGCAGCTATTTCCCGTGCCTGAGATGTTCCCAAGTCATCCCCCACCGGCTCTTTGGTAAAATAGAATTAGGGGGCCGTACTCTCGCGCTTCGCACCCTACTAGCTGGAAGTGACGGAACCTAGCCAATGTAGCCGCCTTCATCACTAAGTTCCAATACCACTTTCAGCTTCATAATTGCGCTGAATAACCGGCATCTCTATTTTAAAGGATTTGAGCGATCGCCTGCAATGCCGGTGCTGGCAACCTTGCGTTCGCCCTACTGTCCGCGCACGAAATCGCCAACAAAGACACGCAGTTTGTGGGCGTAAATGACCCCAGAAAAGTTCACCAGCTTGACGGCGGGTTGCTTCAGCCAAAAAATCCTGAGCTTGTGAAAACAAAACTCGCTGAAGTTCTGTGGCGCGGTCAAGTATAATGGGGTCAGTAAAACTGGTACGTCCCTCTTCTTGGACTGTCAGAACATCTACACCTCTCAGACGCAACCCAGTTGTGATTGAGCGAGGTATGTTTTCATCCATGTAGAGGGCTAGACTCATTTCAATAGCCTGCGCGAAGTCTGGCGGCGAAAGGAGATTCCCCCGCTTCCTTTTGCAATTTTTCAGCACACTCCTCTCGCCGCTCCATATCCGCATCAATCTCCTCTTTATGCTCCTTTATGCTCCCAGTAGTAAGCCAAAACGGAATGAATCTGGCTCGTGCTAATATGAGGGTACTGAAAGTGGAGTTCTTCAGGACTCCAGCCGTCAGCGTGTACAGACGTGAATAACTCCACGACTTTCATGGAAGTGCCGGCGATGAAAGGGACATTGCGCTCATCGAGCCGGATGTGTTTGTACTCGGTGGTGGTTGGGGCGATCGCAATCATACCTCCTTGATTTTATATCTGTAAATTATCTCATATAATTGGCCAGATAGTAGCGGCACACTACTAGCTGAGAATACAGACAAAAACCGCCACAACGGCTTTCAAAAGTCTGCCCAGGCGGACTGAGTTTGTATAGCCGCGATTTCCAATCGCCCGGCTCTATTCCTCTCAGCTATAATACATACAAACCCCCCACACCGGCTTTCAAAAGTTCGCGATGCGGACTTGGTTTGTATAGCCGCGAATTCTATAACTCTGTTGGCGAATTGATATGAGGTCGTCACCCCACCCCCAACCCCTCCCCGTCAACGGGGAGGGGAGCTTTGTGAAAATCCTGTCCCCCCCGTTAACGGGGGAGTAGTGTTCCCCAGACGCCCATATCCGTGTCCCGAAACGACCAGAATAGCAATGCAGCCGGTCAATTTGGCAATGCAGCCGGTCAATTTGGCAATGCAGCCGG
>CAZJNL010000246.1:0-6989 GCA_964546515.1 uncultured Oscillatoria sp. | reverse complement strand
TTTCCTGCGATTGCCGGCTGCGGAAGTCCAAAAGAGGTTAGAGTTAGCTCTTGACAGACCGCTCAAAGTAGAGTGACTGCAGGGAAAGGGTTTCAAGCCTTTCTGTGCCTGCAATTCATGAAATGCTGCTGCAAAATTCTCGCATTAAGGCCAGTTGCTTGACCACACAGTAGCTGCCGTTTGTCAATAGGAATTAGCAGGCTTTTTGGCGGTCAAGCAGCATTTTCAGGATCGAGAGGCTGGGGAGGCTTTGGCGGCTTTGCGGGGTGCCGGTGAGGGGAGAGGAACTAGAGGCAATTTCTCGCGTCTCTATAGGAGGCTGTCGAAACAGTAACCCCTGTAGTTTAGCCTTACATAAAGGTGAGTCTGTGGCAGTATTTGTTAAGATAAGTAAATAATTAAGAAAATCTTAAAAGCTAGAATAGGCGTTGACAGACGCTGGCAAACTGATAGAATACTAAACAAGTTCGAGCGAGCCAACCTGTGGGCAGGTTAGGTTTGACTACCTTCGCGACCGTACCGGGGAGAGGGGGCGATCCCCATCGTTCCGCTCAAGAAGCGGAACGTATCCCGACAGGACGCTTGGACAGAAAAGATAAGATAGAGTCACGGCGAAGTGGGACGCATCCGCTCTCGACTGTGCGGCGCAACTGCTAATATAGATTGGCAGATTCGCAGCCGGTAGCCCAGAAGCTGGGCTGTGAAGTTGGACGGCTTTTTGAGTCGTTTAGTTTCAAATTGAGAGCAGGTGAAAAAGAGGACGAGCCATGCCGGCAGCAGCTGGAAAGCAGGACAGCAGCGCCTCACACTAGAGATAAGTCAGGACAGCAAATTATGCTCGACGATCTGGATAGAACTCTAGAAGAATTGCTCAAGCAAGAACTGCCGCCAACTTTGGCCGGTCAGGTGAGCATCAGCTTTGCCACTCCCGACAGTGACTTGGCCACCAAGGTGCAACTGCCAGCGATTGACCTTTTCCTCTATGATGTGCGGGAGAACGTGGAATTGCGCGATAGTGAATGGTTAGTGGAGCGCCAAAATAACGGCACGGCGACGAAAAAGCGCCCGCCGGTGAGGGTGGACTGCTCTTACGCGATCACAGTCTGGCCGGCAGACAGAGCTGATGCGCAAACAGAACACCGGCTGCTGGGGGAGGTGATGAAAGTGCTGCTGCGCTATCGGAAAATTCCAGCAGAATTCTTGCAGGGAGATCTCAAAGGACAGTCACCGCCCCTGAGGACAAGCGCCCTGCTTACCTCGCAGCTGCAAAGTTTAGGAGAATTCTGGCAGGCTATGGGAGGAAAGCCCAAGGTAACACTGAATTACACCGTCACCGTATCGGTGGAAGTTGAAGAAGCTGCGGAGACTCTGCCGGTCGTGTTCGAGAAGCAGATTTAGCCAGAGAGATTACCCACAGGAGGTGGAGCGAGTGCCTGCATGGATTGAGCTGCAACCCGTGCGCCGTCAGGTGGCGATTTACGGACAAGTCAGCGATGCCGAAACCGGCTTGACGATTCAGGGGTGTTGGGTGGAGATAGTGCAAATGCCAGAAGCATTTAAAAAGTGGCTGGAGTTGCGCTCCAAACAGTACGGAAGCGACTGGGAGAGAATGAGCGAGCGCCCTGACCGGACTCGAACAGCGGCTGACGGGCACTTTCATTTCTTGGATTTGCCGAACGGGCAATATATTTTAAAGGCGTCTAAAGCGAGTGGCGGCACGCGCTACGGCACAGCTCAAGTGACAGCGACTGTAACCCGGGACGCTCAAGGCAAGATCGGGAAAACTGCTGCGGGCATCGCTTTGCCGCCGACAGGCATCAAGGGGCAGATCCTGGACGCTGCGGACAAATCTCCTGTAGTTATGGCTAAAATACTGATCGATGGCAGTCTGGAGGCGGTCTTTACTGACAGCAAGGGAAACTATCTGGTGAGCGGTCTGGAAACCTCAAAACCGCCGCTGAAGCGGACAGTGAATGTCAGTGTTACGGCCAGGGGCTACCAGCCAGCTTCCCAAAAGGTGGACCTGAGTCAGGGTGAGGGGAAAACTGTAAATTTTTCTCTGGTAACAGTGGAAGCTACTGCCAAGAACGGTGGGGGGAAAAAGTAGCAGTTTTGGGAAGGAACCGCCATAGACGCAACCGCGGCTTCCCGTAGGGTAGACGCCAAGAGCGCCAAGGGAGATGAAGAAAAGAGAAGAGGAGGTCTGTGTGCTAGTGTAAGAGAAGCCGTAATCAGAGCGAAGTCGCGGATTTGCGGATAGTTGCCGGTGGGGCGGACGCCTGTCGTGCGCGAAGTGCCGGTGGTTAAGAGCCAAAATTTTTGTTATTTTCAATCTAGGAGTAGAGAGGATGCCAACAGCCTATTTATCCCCGGGCGTTTATGTTGAGGAAGTTCCTTCAGGAACGGCTCCAATAGCTGGGGTGGGTACGAGTACAGCAGGATTCATTGGGCTGATTCCCGCACCAGCCACAACCACAACAGCTACTGCTACTGCTCCTGCAGGCGGTACAGCGACCGCTGCAGTAAGTTCAGACTTAGCAGCCAAAGGTGAAGTTAAACTCTGTACCAATTTCGGGGAGTTTAAGAAGTTTTTTGGGGACTTTTCTGAAACAGACAAAGCCCAAAATACTTTTGTTCATGCAGTGTACGGCTTTTTCAGGAACGGGGGCACGCGCTGCTATGCTGTAAAGGTGAGCGATGAGAGCGAACTGACGGAAGCGCTAGAAAGTTTCGAGGGGATTGATGAAATTGCCATCGTTGCGGCTCCTGGCTTGACAAGCAAAACCGGCCTGACTGCGGTCAAAGACCACTGCGAAAAGCTTGGCGATCGCTTTGCCATCCTGGACAGTCCTGATGCCGTGGATTTGAGCAGCGCTTCTTTAGTAAGTACGCTCAAGCCTTTCGACTCAGATTATGCAGCGCTGTACTTGCCGTGGATTCAGGTTTTCGATCCCGCTAGCAACAGCCAAATTTATGTACCGCCCAGCGGTCACATTGCAGGCATATACGCTCGCGTAGACACGCAAAGGGGCGTCTACAAAGCACCCGCCAACGAAACTGTGATGGGTGCAGTTGGACTGAAGTACAATATCAGTAAAGCTAAGCAGGACGGGCTGAACCCAGCAGGCATCAACTGCATCCGAAGCCTCAACGGCAATATCCGCGTTTGGGGGGCGCGCACCCTGGGCGGCGACGCCAACGGAGAGTTCAAATACATTAACGTCCGCCGGCTGTTCAACTACATCCGCGAGTCGATTGACGAAGGGACTCAATGGGCTGTGTTTGAGCCTAACTCTCCGGATCTGTGGGCGAAAATTCGCCGCAACCTGACGGCTTTTCTGATGACTGTCTGGCGCAGCGGAGCTTTGTTTGGCAGCAGCCCAGAACAAGCATTTTTTGTCAAGTGCGATGAAGAAACTAACCCCCCCGAAGTGCGGGAGCAGGGTCAGGTTGTTGCTTTAATTGGCGTAGCGGTCGTCAAGCCGGCTGAATTTGTCATCTTCCGGATTAGCCAGTGGGCGGGTCCGGGTGGGAGCTGAGGCTAATTGTTGCTAATTGCTCACCCAACAGTGCCCACCCAACAGGAGTGAAGGATGCCGTTGTCCCAGCAGGAAATTCCCGGTGTTTACAGAGAGGAAATCTTTCCGGCACCCCCCCCAGAACTGATCGCAGGGGTGCCGGCATTCCTCGGCTTCGCAGAGAGAGGGCCGGTTAATGAAGCCCAGAGACTGACTCTTTGGCCTCAGTTTGCGGAAACTTTTGGCCGGCCACTGCCAGAAGGCTACCTGTACCGTGCTGTAGAAGGTTTCTTCAGTAATGGCGGCAGTCTTTGCTATGCGGTTCGCCTCCCGGAGGAGGGGATTTCGCCACAGGAGGCGCTGTCCAAGGCGCTGAAAGAATTGGAGTCTCTGGATGCGGTTGACTTAATTTGTGCGCCAGACATTGTGGGGGGGAACCCAGCCACAGATTTGGTGCGGCAGATGCAGGCGGCTATTCTGGAGCATTGCGATCAAATGGGAGATCGCTTTGCTATCCTAGATTCTCCGAGCCTTTTTGCTTCGGCGCAGATCCCGGAAATTTTGCAACACCGGCAGCAGCTGGGCAGTGCCAATGCTGCCCTGTACTTCCCCTGGATTAAGATAGAAAGCGGTTCCTACATGCCGCCTTGCGGTCACATTGCCGGCGTTTACGCTCGCAGCGATGGCGACGCTGGCGTGCATCAGGCACCGGCTAACTACCTCCTGGAAGGGGTGGTGGACTTGCAGGTTAACTTGTCTGACACAGATTTTATCGCTCTCAATCCTGAAAGCGAAGTCGCCGGTGTCAATTGCCTGCGTGCGTTCAGAGGTCGCGGTATCCGCATCTGGGGAGCCCGAACTTTGAGTTCCGATCCAATTTGGCGTTACATAAACGTGCGGCGATTATTCTTAACTGCCGGTCGCTGGATTGAACGCAATCTCAGGGATGTTGCCTTCGAGCCCAATGACTACAGGTTGTGGGTGCGCATTGAGCGGGAATTAACAGCCTACTTCCAGTCTTTGCTGGAGCGAGGGGCGCTAAAAGGCACCATTCCCCAAGAAGCCTTCTACATCAAGTGCGACGCCGAAACCAACCCGCCGGAAGTGCGCGATGCCGGGACAGTGGTGACAGAAATTGGACTGGCACCCACGATTCCCAATGAATTTATCGTCGTTCGCCTCATTCACGGCACCACTGGGGTCAGCATGACCCAATCCAGCTCATCTCAATAGTTAGTTTAAGGAGTTTTTTCGATGCCCGACATTAAAGCCCCCCACAAACCAGATCCGTACTTTTCTTATGGCTTTTACGTGGAGTGGAACGGCATCATTCATGCTGGTTTCCGGGAATGTACAGGTCTGAACTCGAGCCAGACACCGAGCGAATATCGGGAAGGAACAGATCCCCCAACCGTGCGGAAATTAGCAGGGTTGGTGACTTATGGCAATATCACCCTCAGGCGGGGCACCACAAACAACGATGAACTCTGGCAGTGGCGCTCTAAGATTATGAAGGGGCAAATTGAGCGCCGGGAAGTTTCGATTGTACTGCTAGATGAAACCGGCAAGGAGAAAATCCGCTGGAACCTGACAAACTGCTGGCCCGTAACCTGGTCAGGGCCAGACTTTAATGCCACGTCTAATGAAGCGGCGGTGGAAACTTTGGAATTCGCCCACGAAGGAATAAGCGTAGATAAGTGGTCGTAACCCAGACTTTTTGAGCCCTATTCAACCTATGCTGCAGCCGACTGAATTTCCTTTTATTCTTCCCCAAGGCTATATAGATCCGGAGGGGAACTGTCACCGGGAAGGGGCGATGCGACTGGCGACTGCTTACGACGAGATCGCACCCATCCGCGATCCTCGCGTGCAGGCTAACCCAGGCTATCTGGTGATTATTCTCCTGTCGCGAGTTATCACTCGTCTGGGAACTGTGGAACACATTAACCCCAAACTCATAGAGAATTTGTTTTCTGCGGATCTGGTCTATTTGCAAGACCTTTACCAGCGCATCAACCAAAATGGACACAGCCGCCTTTTGGTGACTTGCCCTCACTGCCAAGGGGAGTTTGAGGTGGAAACTTCTCCGGCGGGGGAGTAGTTCGCTACCCTTCAGATCGGCTGCTTGAAGAGGTAGCGTATATTGCCTATCACTTTCACTGGTCATGCGAGCAGGTGATGAGTTTCGCACACCGTGAAAGGCAGCAGTGGGTGGCTGAAATTGCCCGCATCAATCAGAAATTGAACGACCGACTGGGGTCGGGGTTGCAGTAGCAATTAAGGAGGAAAATGTGAAAAATTTATTGGGCCTAAATGCAGCCAAGGCCGCAGGAAGTCGCTTGCTGGGTATCCGCTCCGATCCCTACATGAGCTACAATTTCTTAATAGAAATTGAGGGCTTAATAACGGGCAGTTTCAGTGAATTGACGGGGCTGGAAAGCGAGATTGAGGTGGAGTCCTACGCGGAAGGTGGGGTGAATGGATATATTCACACATTTCCGACACGAACTAAATATCCCAATCTGGTTTTGAGCCACGGACTGACGGACAGCAACAGCCTGTGGGACTGGTATCAAGCTGCAGCCGCAGGTGATATCCAGCTGAAGAATGGGACGATTATGCTGCTGGATCGCGAGCTGCTGCCTGCGATGTGGTGGAATTTTAAAAAGGCTTATCCTGTTAAGTGGGTTGGGCCTCAGTTCAACGCCAATAATTCTACTGAGGTGGCGTTTGAAAGAGTGGAACTGGTTCACCAGGGGATTGAGAAACCTCTGGCGTCTCGGCGGCTGGCGTATCTCCGAGCCGGTGTCCAGCTGTTGAGGTAAGTTGGGATTCCGATTCCTTGAAGCTGGGCTGAAGGCCGTACAGACAATTGTGGAGTAAACCGTGGAACCGAAACACCCGCTGACTGACAAGCAAATCTGGCAGGATGCGCTCAACCCGCAACTGACGCGGCGGCTGCTCCGTCCGCTGGTGCGACCGGGCGTTATCGATTTTCGGATGGCTGAGGCGATTATTGGGCGCTCGCAGCGCCTCACCAATCGCTTGCCATTACTGGCGCAACTGGAGCAGCGCTGGTCTGGTGTCAGGGATCTTCCTGCAGGTCAGGTGCCAATTGTCTATGCCGAACCGCTGACAATTTCGGCGGGTGGCGCTACCGGCTCGTCAAGCAATTCACCTGGAACTCAGCCCACCGGCACGCCTGCTGTTCAGGCTAAATTCGCCGCCGGCATCTCTGGCGGACCGGAAATGCCGGTGGTGGCGGGAACCGCTATGGCTGCTACCGGCACTGCGGAAAATTCCCCCATGCCGGTGGTGCGGGCCAAACAGGAACCTGAAACTGGGATATTACCGGCAATTTCTGCGGAAAATTCTCCCATGCCGGTGGTGCGGGCCAAACAGGAACCTGAAACTGGGATATTACCGGCAATTTCTGCGGAAAATTCTCCCATGCCGGTGGTGCGGGCCAAA
>CAZJNL010000245.1:0-7013 GCA_964546515.1 uncultured Oscillatoria sp. | reverse complement strand
TAGCGCTGATATGGCCTGACGCCGGTCCCGGCTCTCGGACGGGTAAGACCTAGATTGGCATTCCTACTCCATGCTGCGAATAATTACTCAGCGGGCTGAGGCAGAGGCTGAACTGCGGCGTATCTGCGAGCGCACCGGCGACGACTCAGTGGTTCACAAAGAGGCCACGGTTCGGGAAGTGCTACAGGCGGTAAAGCGCCAAGGCGACCGAGCCCTTTTGCATTACACGGAGGAATTCGACCGAATTTCCCTAAAGCCTGACGGGCTGCGCGTCAGTGGCTCAGAATTAGATGCCGCCTACCAACAGGTGCCCAAGGAATTACTAGACGCCATTCGGTTAGCGGCGCAACAAATCGAAGCGTTTCACCGGCAGCGCGTCCCCAAGTCCTGGGTGAAATTTGGGGACGACGATATCGTGCTGGGCAAGCGCTACACGCCTGTAGATAGAGCCGGACTCTACATTCCCGGGGGCAGAGCCGCCTATCCCAGCACCGTGCTGATGAATGCCATCCCCGCCAAAGTGGCCGGCGTGCCCCGCATTGTCATCTGCACCCCCCCCGGAACGGAGAAAACGATCAACCCTGCGGTGCTGGTAGCGGCGCAGGAAGCGGGGGTGCAGGAAATTTATCGGGTGGGGGGCGCTCAGGCCATCGCAGCTTTGGCCTACGGAACGGAAACCATCCCCAAGGTGGACGCGATCACCGGCCCGGGCAACATTTACGTCACTCTGGCCAAAAAACTCGTCTACGGGACGGTGGGAATCGACTCACTGGCGGGGCCATCGGAAGTGTTGATTATAGCAGACGCCGAGGCCAATCCCACCCATGTGGCGGCGGATATGCTGGCGCAAGCCGAACACGACCCAATGGCGGCGGCGATTCTGCTGACAGCCGAGTCTGTGCTGGCCAGAAAAGTGGCGGGGGAAGTAGAGCGCCTGCTGATGGATCACCCGCGCCGCACCCTGACGGAAAAAGCGATCGCCCACTACGGCTTAATCGTTGTCGTGGACTCTTTGAAAGTGGCGGCAGAACTCTCGAACCTGTTCGCACCGGAACACCTACAACTGGAAGTCGCCGATCCCTGGGCGCTGCTGGAACAGATCCGCCATGCCGGTGCCATATTCCTGGGCCACTCGACGCCGGAAGCTGTGGGAGACTATCTGGCCGGCCCCAACCACACGCTGCCCACCTCTGGAGCCGCCCGCTACGCCTCCGCCCTCGGTGTGGAGACGTTTATGAAACACTCGAGCCTAATTCAATACTCGCCTGCCGCCCTCCAGAAGGTGGCCAATGCTATCCAGCTGCTGGCCAATGCTGAAGGTCTTCCCTCCCACGCTGACTCGGTGCGACTGCGAACCCAAAGCGCGGATGGGGGGTGGGGCTAAGTAGATGGGCAGAGCGATAAATAATAAAAAGTTAGCCGCGTTGGGAGGCCAACAAGTTGCGCCCCCACTTCAGCTGTAAAATTGACAGAGAGTGCGGCGGGTTTTCCACCGGCTTTTCCCAATTTAAGGCAGAAATGCCGCTAAACTGACTTTGGGAGGGACTCTCCTATGTCTTCTAACCTGGATGTCCGAGTTTCGCCCCTATCAGACACTGGGTCTGGGGGCGTCTGGGAGCCAAGCTTCGGAGGCGGTGCTTTTAAGTTTCAGGAGATTCGATCGGTGCTCAAAACAATTCTGGTGGCCCTTGATGGTTCAGACTTCTCGGAGCAAGTCATTCAGACTCTACGCGAACTGCAACTCCAACCGGCAACCAAAATCATCCTCTCCCATGTAATTCCCCCCCGAAGCGCCGATCTGGAACTGCTCGCCGCTGACAAACCCCACCCTCCTGAGGAAATCCTCTACCGGCAGATTGAAAAACAGCTGAATTCCTACCAGGCTCACTTACCTTGCCCGAGTGAATTAGAAATTGTCACCGGCGATCCAGCTGAAGAAATTGTCCGCTTGGCGAATATCCACCGCGCTGAGCTGATTGTGATCGGCAGCCGGGGATTAACGGGGATGAAGCGGATTTTGTCAGGCTCAGTCAGCAGTCAAGTCGTCGCGGAGGCTCCCTGTTCCGTTCTAGTCGTTAAGCCCAGATAGCGAGCATGCTTTCTTTGCGAGGGGAGCGGCGGAGAGGTTTGGCGTCAAGGCGGGCAAGGCGGGACACCCCACTCTGTTCCACCCAATACCTAACACCTAACACCTGTCCAAAATCGGGACGATCCCCCCACCTATTGACAGCGACGCCCCAGTGTGGTAAGAAATAAAAAAGAGGAGCGGCAGTGAAATAAATCCCGGCAACGAGATTGAACCGAACCGAAAACAAACGAAAGGAAAGGAAAGAAGAAAATGGGGACGGCACCCTTGGTAGAATGCTGCCGTAAACCTTTCTCAGATTGCTATGTCCTCCGAAACCACCTCAGGTCTTCAAACAACCACCGGCGCTGATGCTATTGATGAAGCGATTGCTAAGGGAATTGATTTTGACGGTTCCCCCATTCCACCGGCTAAACTAGAACTCTACCGCCAAGTGATGGCCCTAGAGGCGGGCCGGCAGCGCAGCGGCGTGTCCAACACCATGCGTTCGCGAATTGTGCGGATCGGCGCTAAGCACATTCCCCTCGAAGAACTCAACCAGATGCTCACCGCCGCCGACTTCGCTGCCCTGAAAGAGAAAGAGATCGCTTTTTATTACGGCGGGAAGTAGGAAAGTCTGGCAGGGAGCATCCCATTTGTGCGAATATTTTTCCCCTCACCCACCGTTTCCCCAGACGCGATTTATCGCGTCTCTACAAGAGCGGGAGAGGGGGGAATAAAAAATTTACCCTTTGCCATTAAGGGAGAGGGGAGAGGGGGGAAAATAAAAAATTTCCCCTCTCCCTCCTTTTTGGGTGGGAGCGTTTGCTGGCGGGTGATGTAAAGATTTTTCCCCTCACCCCCCTAACCCCAGACGCGATTCGGCGTTCTACAAGAGCGGGAGAGGGGGGAAAATAAAAAATTTACCCTCTCCCTTCTTGTTGGGTGAGAGCGTTTGCTCCCTGGGGAGGGCTTTTTTAGTGACACGGCAAAAACGGGATGCTCCCCAAGTAGGAAAGTCTGGCAGGGAGAATTTCACTTTTGAAAAGAGCTTCTTTTGGTGCGTTCCGGCCTTGGCGGAACGCACCCTACTTGTGCCGGTGAGTGCTATACTTAGCATATAAGCGCCGATTTGTCAAGATAAAAAATTTATGACTCAGGAACTAATAGACCTCAGAAACAGCATCCTGGAGGGACGATACGCAGATGCTTTGGCACTGGTGGATGAGCTAGAAGGAATGAGCAAACAAGCAATTTTGCGCAACATCCAATCCTTTTTAGTCAGGCTGCTGGCTCACTTGATTAAAAACCGAGTTGAGCGGCGCTTAACCAATTCTTGGGCGGTTTCAATTGCCGATTCTATCCGGCAGATTAAAAAGCTGAATCTCCAAGACAATAAAACCTCTTACTACGTCAAGGAAGATGAGTGGTAGGCTATGCTTGAAGATGAATTTGAGGCAGCAATTGATGCGGCGAGCGTGGAAGTCTTCAATGGGGCGCACACTCCGTTTCAACTCTCATATCTGGTGGACAAAACACAGGTAATCCAGACGGCTCTACAGCTCCTAGCCCTGACTTATTACCATTCAGCCAAAACATTAACGGCTGTCATTAAAGATAATTTAACTCAGTTCCCGGGTGGAGAAGATTGGAAAGAAGGCCGGTGACAAGGGAAAATGAAGGGAAGAGAAAGCAGGTTTCTTTAAGAAACCTGCTTTCTGAGTCTAACGGTTAAAATCCACCGGCACTCCTCGAAATTACAGCCCGCAAGTTTCAATGCGAGACAAAAAAGCCAGCCCAAAACCCACCACCGCCCGCCCAAATGCCACCGGCAGGTGTCCTGGGGGAGCATTTAAAGTGAAGTTGAGGTCAAACCAAGACAGCCAATCTCCATTCACGCGCCAGCCCACCCGCTCGACAAAACTGCAGTAAGTAGCGTAATCCGCTTTCCCCCCAACGCTGTGCCAAATTTGTTTCTGGACGCTGAAGCCAAAGCGCCCATTGCTATATTTTACCCAGAGATAATCGATGGTGCGCAGGTCTGTACAGGGAAACTTTTCCATTTCTGCTTTGCTCAGCCCTTCTTTTGATTCGCGCCGCAATATCTGGAGCATAACAGCCTCAGTTTCCCCATCAGCCTCTTGCCATTTCTCAGCTGCGAGCAAGTCGCGCAGTCTGCTATAATCTATCCCCACCGCTGAGCTGAGTTCCTCAGGAGCGAGCAACTGTTTCTCACAGATTGCCAGCCGGCAGATGAGGGCGCAAAACCAAACCAGCAAACCCAACCCGCACACTCCCAGACGCCCTGCGCCCAAAAGCGCCGGAAATTGCCCCACCGGCGCATTAGAGGTTTTGTCGAGATCCGCCCACAACAGCCAAGAGCGGTTGCGACGCCATCCCACGCGAGCGCCAAAACGGCACCAGGTTTCAATACTGCCGTTCTTTGTGCCGCCGAGACTCTCCCAGATGCGGTTTTGGACGCTGAAGCCGAAGCGCCCGTTACTGTATTTTACCCAGAGTTGGTCTATGGTGTAAAGGTCTTGACAGGGAAACCTTTCTATGTGTTCTACTTTCAAAGAGCCGCTGTTTTCTCGACCGGCTATTTTAAGCATCACCGCCGCTGTTTCCCGATCGGCTTCTCGCCAGTTGCCGGCGGCTAGGAGATCCCGCAGTTTGCTGTAATCCGCGCCCACTGTGGAACTGAGTTCGTCAGGGGCGTGCCGGTCAAAGGTGGGCGCAGTGCTGGGGTTAAAAGCGAGCGGAAGTGGGCTGATATGTTCTCTGAGCAATTGCAACAGTTCTACTGCAGAATCCGTCACCCCATTCCCGCCGGCTGCTAGCACCTCATTTATGGCTGTTACCCTTACCGAAGTGTACAGGAAAATTGGCAGATTGATTCCGGCTTCTCGCATGGCTTCGATCAGGGAAATGCCAGCCTTGGCTCGGTACTCGCCCTCTTCTGTGCGCCCCATATTGGAAATAACCGCGTCGAAGGCTAAATGGTTTGACGCGATCAGCTGCATCGCCTCAGCGGTGGAAAATGCTGGAACGATTTCCACACCCATGTTTTGCAGTTGATCGACAATCCAAGGATTGCTTGCCGTCTGGTTATTCACCCAAAGAATTCGCCGCTGTTTCCCAAATAGTGTGGAGTCAGGAGTGTTGAAAAACAGCACTTGATCTGACGGGTGTGCGTAAACCGGCTCAGTGAGGTCAAATCTTTCTGACTCCAATAATTGCAACCACTCCTGCACCGACTGCGGGCGATCTGCCGGTTCAAACGCCATCCCTTTGAGAATCGCTTGACTCACCCTGTCGCTGATGTGGGGATTGAACTGGTTCGGTGGGTTGAGGGCAATTCTAGCAGCGCGAGCCGGTGCCGGTACCGGCACTTCTGCGGTGAGCAGATAGTACAGGGTTCCAGCCAGGGCGTAAATATCGCTGCACTCTCCGCGTCTGGCTTTCTCGGCATACTGCTCGATAGGCGCAAACCCGTTTGAGCCGGCTAAAGTGTGAGTTACGATGACGTCAGGGATAAACTCCCGCGCCACGCCAAAATCAATCAGAACTGCTTCCGGCTTGCCGGCACGCACGATGATGTTGCGCGGCTTCACATCCCGGTGCAGCAAGCCTTTCTCGTGAATGGTTGCTAGCGCCGAGCCAATCTGCCGGATGTACAGCAGGGCAAGCGCTTCTGACAGTATACCTTGCCGTTTCACGAGATTCCAGAGGTCTTCCCCGTCCACATATTCCATCGCAATGCAGGGCAAGGAACCCTCATAGAAGGCGTTCTCAATCTGCACGATGTGCGGGTGCCTGCACAGGGCAAGCCGCAGCGCCTCATCCCGAAAGTTATGCTGGTATTTGTCACCGAACTGGGTTTGGTTGGGGTCGGTGAGCACCTCGTCTTTCAGGGTTTTGATGACGACGAGTCTGCCCCTTTTATTCCTCGCCAGGTAGGTGATGCCAAAACCACCCTTGCCCAGTTCCCGTTCGATGATATAGCGATCGCCGTATAACTTCTGCCCAGCCGCCCAAACCACCGATGACGCCTCCCTTGACACCTGCGTTTATTGTGGCACATAGCTGGGGTAGTTATTTACCTTTGGCGCTCCCTCCCCTGCTGCAGGGGGGCGGGGGCGGGAGAGGGGGGAAACTCTGGAGCGGGGGAGAATGGCAACAATGCCCAATGCGATGATGCCCCATGCCCCATGCCCCATGCCCCATGCCCCACAGGTATTATATATATCTTACCATATCCAGTGACGCTCGCGCTCACTGTATGCGAACGAAAATCTCTTATAACCGCTAACAGCTATGTCAGACATCCAGCAGTTGATTGCCGAAATCCAGGTTGAAGCGCAACGGGAACCTTTTCCCATTGATGAGCCGGTGTATCGGGCTGCCGGTTTAGAGCCAACCCAGCCGATTCTATATGCCGGCAATCTGGAAAGCGAACTGTGCTTTTTTGCCCGCGATTTGGGGGCTGATGAAGTTCGGGCGCGACAGCCCCTTTACGGTGCCGCCGGCTCCCTTGTCCGCCAGGGGGTTTACCGAGCGCTCTACGGACAGGTGCCTGGCCAAAATGCCGACCTGAAAATTGTCCTCAATCGCGTCGCGCTCACCAATACTGTACCTTACAAACCGCCCGGGAATAAAGCTTATACTGAAGCGGTCAAGAAGCGATTTCGTCCTTTTTTAGAGCGGTTTCTGGTATTCCACTGGCAAGGTTCTCATATTATCACGCTGGGGAATGAAGCGTTTAACTGGTTTATTCCTTACGCTCCGAAAGGGGCGATAAAGCAGTTTTTTGAGCGAGGCGACCGGTACGCGAGCAGCATTGAAGTCACGCTGCAGGCGTCTGATGAGCAAGGGATGAAGCACCAGCGCGTAGTGACGCTGCGACCTTTGCCTCACCCTTCGCCGCTGAACCAGCAATATTACGCGC
>CAZJNL010000244.1:0-7031 GCA_964546515.1 uncultured Oscillatoria sp. | reverse complement strand
CAACCACCCACCTTTGGTTTTCAGGCCGGAGTGGCTGCACCAAGTAAACTATAGCGGCCTCTTGAAGCTGATTGTAGGGAGATAGGGGCGATTGCCTGGATCGGTGTTTGCGGCTTTTGAGATGGGTATTGCCGTCCTTTGTCAGGCTTCCGGCTCAATTCCCAACGCCCGCAACTGCGCTTCTAGACGTTCAGCCCGCTGGTGATCCTGTTCAGCCCGTTCGTCACCCGTTAATAAGAGGTTGCCTTGGGAATCCCACCAGCGCAGCCAAGGCAGGGTGACATTTTGATATTGACCTTGCCAAATGCCCAATTCAACTCCCAAGGAGGCGATGGGGTAGTGTCCCCGCTCGTTAGCAGCTAGGAGTTGATAGAAGCCGTCTACCAGGTGATACACCTCAACACTCGCTTTTTTGACTTCATAAATCCCGTAGAAAGGAACTCGGATTACTTGTTCGTAAATCCAAAACTTGCCGCATTTCTGCGCTTTTCCATTCTGAACGGCGGACAAGGGTGTTTTGTCTCGCTCTTCTGTTCCATCTCCTGAAACAAATTCTAATATAACCAGCGGAGCGATAAGTTCTTGCCACAACACATAAGACCGCCGCATTTCACCATTTAGTGTTGGCGGTACATTGGGCACATAGAACCAGTCTGGCGCTTCTGCCCCTTTTTCCGGCGGGTCGGTGATGCGCCAGTAGATACCGGAATCTTGACCGATGCAATACTGACTGTCGGGATGGCTCTGCCTCAAAATTGGCTGCAGGTAGTCAGTCAGCAGAATACTTTGAGGGTGTTCTTGGAAGTTTTTCACAAATGTGCCATCCGATTCTGGTAGCTGGGTGTGATCTGGGAGTTGGGCGGTTAAGTATGGCTGGGTGATGGTAGAAGTCATAGTTGTGGGGGAAACTGTGTTCTTATTTTATTGTAGGGGAAAGGAGGGGGATGGCCTTTTGTGGGCTGGCGCACATGCCCTATGGGGATGGGGCATGGGGCATGGGGCATGGGGCATGGGGCAAAACAATCAATCCGGGCATCCGGGCATCCGGGCATCCGCAATGCCCCATCGCCCGCTGCCCGAAAGCCCTGGTTTATAATAGACTCAATCTGCTTATGTCTTACCTCTATGAGCTATTGCCTCAATCCGAGTTGCTCGAAGCCTCTCAACCCAGATGGGACAAAATTTTGCATGAATTGCGGCACTAAGCTGCTTCTCGACAATCGCTATCGCGCTACGGATTTATTGGGTGCCGGCGGTATGGGCAGGAATTTTTTGGCTGTGGATGAGCGCACTCCTTCTAAAAAGCGCTGCGTGATTAAGCAGTTTTCGCCCCAACCGGAGATCCAAAGCGCTCCAGCCTCACTCCAGAAAGCCGTCGAACTGTTTAATCGAGAGGCGGTGCAACTAGACGAACTGGGCGATGATTGTGCCCAAATCCCCCGTCTGCTGGCACACATTGAACAGGATAAGCGCCTGTATTTTGTCCAGGAATTTATAGCAGGACATAATTTAATTGAGGAGTTGGAACAGCAGGGACACTACAGCGAAGAAAAGATTCGCCAGCTGTTGGCTGATTTGCTGCCGGTGCTGAAATTCATCCATCAGCGCGGTGTGATTCACCGGGATCTCAAGCCGGAAAATATTATGCGTCGCCGCCGGGATAACCTGCTAGTGCTGATAGATTTTGGCATCTCTAAACAGCTGATTGGCACGGTGATGTCAATGGGAACAACTGTAGGAACAATTGGTTATGCCCCACCTGAACAGATGACCTATGGCAAAGCCATGCCGGCAAGTGACCTTTATGCTTTGGGTGTGACTTGCATTCATTTGATGACTGGCACTTCTCCCGATCGACTCTACAATTTTCGAGAAAACCGCTGGTTATGGCGAGATGTGCTGGCGTCACGCGGGGCTGCTGTTAGCCTGCAATTGGGGCAGATTTTGGACAAGATGCTGAAGTCCGATCTGGGGAAACGGTATCAGTCGGTTGATGAAGTGCTGGCTGATCTCACCCCCGCACAGGTGCCTCCTGCTGCGCCGGCACAGCCGAAAAGTTTCGCCACTCCAGCAAAGGGTGCTTCTCCCGCGTCTGGAAAAACGCCAAATTATGCTTCTTTGAGGTGCGAACGCACTCTCAATCATACCAGCGATGTTCGTTCTGTCGCTTTCAGCCCCGATGGGCAGATTCTTGCCTGTGGCCAATTCAATGATACGATCCAGCTTTGGCAGATAAGTGCGGGTGCTGAACTCCGCACGCTTAAGTCTGATATCGGCGCGGTTAAGTCCGTCGCATTTAGCCCCGATGGGCAGACTCTTGCCAGCAGTAACGGTACTTACAACACTATTAAACTGTGGCAGTTGAGTACGGGGCAGGAACTCCGCACTCTCCTGGGGCATTCAGGCTTTTTAGCAGGGGTGAATTCCGTCGCCTTCAGCCCCGATGGGCAGATTCTTGCCAGTGGCGGCGGTGACAAGTCTATCAAACTGTGGCAGCTAAGTACGGGGATAGAAATTTGCAGCCTCACTGGTCATACTAAATGGATTAGTTCCGTCGCCTTTAGCCCCGATGGGCAGATTCTTGCCAGTAGTAGCGCTGACAAGACTGTCAAGCTGTGGCAGGTGAGTGGGGGGCGCGAATTACACACTCTTAAAGGGCATTCAGGTTTGTTTGCGGGGGTTAATTGCATCGCCTTCAGCCCCAATGGGCAGATTCTTGCCAGTGGCAGTGATGACAACACTATCAAGCTGTGGCAATTGAGTACAGGGCAGGAACTTCGCACCCTCACTCATGCAGGGTCGGTTTTTTCCGTTGCTTTCAGCCCGGATGGACAGACTCTAGCCAGTGGCAGCTATGACAACACTATCAAGCTGTGGCAGGTGAGTGTGGGGAAGGAATTATGTACCCTCCCGGCTCATAGCCAACAGGTTAACTCTGTCGCCTTCAGTCCGGATGGGCAGATTCTTGTTAGTGGCAGTGCTGACAAGACTGTCAAGATTTGGCGGTGCGATTGATGCTGTACGGGTTATAGCTTTTTTGATATTAGTGAGGTGCAAGAAACCCGGTTTCTTTAACAAACCGGGTTTCTCAGTACCCAAGCAACCCGGTTTCTTAAAAATCTTTACAGGTTTATCTTGACAGCCGCTATCAAATGTGATATAATTTCTTATCCTCTCAGGACTGCGACACCGGCACCCCCCTCCCCCACGACCCCCAGGCCCCCGCCTGTGAAGGCTTCGGAAAAAATTCACAATTATTTACAAAAATCCTTGTAGAGACGCGATAAATCGCGTCTTGCCCGGAATTTATCGCGTCTTGCCTGCCTGAGGGTGCTCGCGCCCCAAAGTTTTCCGCCACTGCCCCCCAAAGTCGAAGTCAATTCGAGTTATCCGGGCGCTCCACAAGGCTTTTTGCGAGGCTCTTGTAACCCAGAATCCAGCACCGGCAGGACTTCTGAGCCGCTGCCGGTCTGGGGTGGGATAGCTGTAGCCCGGATTTTTTTGCTTTTCGCACACATTTTTATAAATTAAAATACATAAGCTCGTTTTTTAGGGTTTATCAAGACTGCTACAGCAAAATAGGCGGTAAAGGATGGTGCGGTTGATTGGATGGCCCTAAATAGTCTGTTTTAAGCCCCGCTCCATATGTTGAAGCCCTTTTTTTTGCTGCGAAATTAGACAATAATGCGTTCAGTGACAAGAACACGCGCCCGCCACAGCTGAGTGTGGGGGAGCGCAGCTGGCCCAAAGCTGGCAGACAATAGAGATCCGAAGAGATCCGAGTTTTCAGAAGCAAGCATTCAGGAGAACACAAGGGTGAAACTCGCAGTTTACGGAAAAGGCGGAATCGGTAAATCGACAACCAGCTGTAACATCTCGGTGGCGCTGGCGCGTCGCGGCAAGAAAGTGCTGCAAATCGGCTGCGATCCAAAGCACGACAGCACGTTTACCCTGACCGGCTTCCTGATTCCCACGATCATTGACACCCTGCAAGCCAAGGACTATCACTACGAAGACGTCTGGCCCGAAGATGTGATCTACAAAGGCTATGGCGGGGTGGATTGCGTGGAAGCGGGCGGACCGCCTGCCGGTGCCGGTTGCGGCGGTTATGTGGTGGGCGAAACCGTGAAGCTGCTCAAAGAGCTCAACGCTTTCGACGAATACGACGTAATTCTGTTTGACGTGCTCGGTGACGTGGTGTGCGGCGGGTTTGCGGCACCGCTCAACTATGCCGACTACTGTATGATTGTCACCGACAACGGGTTTGACGCCCTGTTTGCCGCCAACCGGATTGCCGCATCCGTGCGCGAGAAAGCCCGCACCCACCCGCTGCGCCTCGCCGGCTTGATTGGCAACCGCACCTCGAAGCGGGACTTGATCGAGAAGTATGTGGAATCCGTGCCCATGCCGGTGCTGGAAGTCCTGCCGCTGATCGAGGACATTCGCGTCTCCCGCGTCAAGGGCAAGACGCTGTTCGAGATGGCCGAGACTGACCCCTCCCTCAACTATGTCTGCGACTACTACCTGAACATCGCCGACCAAATTCTGGCCCGTCCTGAGGGGGTTGTGCCCAACGATTCCCCGGATCGGGAGCTGTTCTCGTTGCTGTCTGACTTCTACCTCAACCCGGCCCAGCCCAAGGCGATCAGTGAGGAGGAAGAGCTAGACCTGATGATGGTGTAGACTGACCTGCGGTATAGCGGGCCTCCAAGATGAGGGTAAGCGAGGGTTGCTGAATTGGCTAGTATGATTCAGGACGAGACTGGGCGTCTCGAAAAACAGAATGATACTTTATTGAAGCAACCCAGAGGAAAGACACTATGCCTTTTTTTGAAGACTTCACATCTGCGCTCAAGCAAAAGTGGTTGCAGTATTACCAAGCCAATCATGATTGGTTGAGCCTGCATCTGAAGTCGGTATCTGTTAAAACACCCGATGGTGGCCGTCGTCCCCCGTCTTACTTCATCTTGGGAGCCATGAATGCGCTCGAACCGAAACTAGCGCAGCTGATGTTGCCCTTTTCCAGGCTGAATCCGGATGCAGAGACGCTGATTGATGTTTTGGGCCTGAATTTTGACCCGGACATAGCACTGGGCAATCCACCAGCTCCGGAAGCACCCGCCGATCGTCAAGCCCCACCGGCACCACCGGCACCACCCTTTCAGGTAGCATCGGCAGCAGCAGCGCCGGCACCAGCGGTCACAGGCTCAACGCCTGTCCCGCCAACTGTGCCACAAGCTGTGCCACAAGCTGTGCCACAACCGGCACCCTTTGCACCGGCAGCACCCTTTCCGGCAGCAGCAGCAGAACCAGTTGCCCTGGCTGACGAGACGCCTTCTAAGCCGAGTCAAGAGAAGTTGTCTGGGCTAAAAGCAGCAGCAATCGGTGCGGCTGGGGCAGTCGGTGTGGTCGGTGCGGTAGCGGCAACGGCGGCGCTAGTGAATGCGGCGACAGCCGATCGGGATGAAGAGCCATCCGACGAGCCGGAGGATATGGATTTCGACACTGACTTTGGTGAAGAGTCAGATGAAGAGTCATCCGATGAGCCGGAGGATATGGGACTCGATGAACTGGGTGAAGAGTCTGGCGATGACTTTGGAGAAGAAACCTCCGACGAAGATTTCAGCAATCTCGCTGGGGATTTCGGTGAAGAGTCTGGCGATGACTTTGGAGCCGAAAGCGGCGATGATTTCAGCGATCTGGGTGGCGATTTCGGTGAAGAGTCTGGCGATGACCTGGATGATATGGGGCTGGGGGACTTGGATGATGCCATGTCTTCAAACCTCGTTGAAGAGTCAGCCGATGATGAGTTTGGCGATCTGGCTTTCGATGACCTGAATGAGGAGTCCTCGGACGATCTGGATGATGACCTGGAAGCGCTAGCGCGGGACGAGTGGGCTGACGACGAAGAAGATTCAGACTTTTCTAACTTGCTGTCGGATTTGTAATAACTTGTTCAGCTTTGATTTCCTGCAGCCAATATTAAGGAGAAAAAATCCGCCATGACTGTTGCTCAACCTGAAGCCCTAAATTTTGAGTGTGAAACCGGCAATTACCACACGTTTTGCCCCATCAGCTGTGTGGCTTGGCTTTACCAGAAGATAGAAGACAGTTTCTTTTTGGTGATTGGCACTAAGACCTGCGGCTATTTCCTCCAAAATGCAATGGGGGTGATGATTTTTGCTGAACCTCGCTATGCAATGGCGGAGTTGGAGGAAGGGGATATTTCGGCTCAGCTGAATGATTATGAAGAGCTGAAACGGCTGTGCTTGCAGATTAAGCGCGACCGCAACCCGAGCGTGATTGTTTGGATCGGCACCTGCACCACGGAAATCATTAAGATGGACTTGGAAGGGCTGGCTCCCAAGCTGGAATCTGAGATCGGTATTCCGATTGTGGTGGCTCGCGCCAACGGTCTGGACTACGCTTTTACGCAAGGGGAAGATACGGTTCTGGCGGCGATGGCTGCTCGCTGTCCAGAAAAGGCTCCGGAAGTGGAGAAGGAAAAGCGCAGTGGGATTCAGCAACTGCTGAACTTCGGCAAAAAGAAGGAAGATGTGGTAGCAGAAGAGTCGGAATATGTCAAGCACCCGCCGCTGGTTCTTTTCGGTTCGCTGCCAGATCCGGTGGTGACTCAGCTGACTCTGGAGTTGAAGAAGCAAGGGATTAAGGTTTCTGGCTGGCTGCCGAGCAAGCGTTACACTGAGCTGCCGGTGATTGAGGAGGGGTATTATGCTGCCGGTGTGAATCCTTTCCTCAGCCGCACGGCGACGGCGATGATGCGCCGGCGCAAGGCTAAGTTGATTGGCGCTCCGTTCCCGATTGGGCCAGATGGCACTCGCGCTTGGATTGAGAAAATCTGCTCGGTGTTCGGGATTTCGCCGAAGGGTTTGCAGGAACGGGAACAGCAAATCTGGGCGAGTTTGTCAGATTATATCGAGCTGGTTCGCGGCAAGTCTGTCTTTTTTATGGGGGACAATTTGCTGGAGATTTCTCTGGCTCGGTTTTTGATTCGCTGCGGCATGACTTGC
>CAZJNL010000243.1:0-7033 GCA_964546515.1 uncultured Oscillatoria sp. | reverse complement strand
CTCATATCAGTCAAAATCAGTGCCGGAATAGATAGCGGTTCTTGGTATGGCTTTAGACCACTCAGGTAGTTTACCGCTTCCTCTCCGTTCGCTGCAAATTGCAGAGAAACGTCTAAGTTGCTAAGGGTAAATAAAGCTTCCAGTAGGTCTCTCTCATCTGGATTATCCTCTACTATTAAAATGGTTTTAGACTTTCCCTTCACAAAGGGTTCACCGTCAAAGGGGTTAACAGTTAAACCGGGGAGAGAAAAGAACATAGCTGCAAGCCTCCAAATATTGATGATCTTTCTTTAGGCAGACTTGGCTAACCAGCGGAACTTTTATGAGAGGGTGTTTTGTCACGTTTTCCATCTGGCAAACATCTGGCGATTTGGGTTGCTAGAGAGTCAGCCAAGTAATCCCAGAAACCGGGAAAATAGGGGGCGCGTTTACTAAAGGTATAGCTTGTAGGGTACGTTCCCAAAGGGAACGCTACGATCGAGTCAGTCAAGGTCAAGAGAACCATCTAGCCTGACTACCCCTAATTTACCTCCCTTTCTCTCAAAAATTAGCTACATTTTATGATCCCATCTCAAGATCGCCCAGCCATTTATTTTCATATATGTAACAAAATTTCCTGGTTCTGCCCTGAAAGGCTTCTCCTCAAAACCGCTACAAGTATTTGCGGGCAATGATATCAGAGAAGTGCAAATTTGTCAAGGAGTTTTTGTAACTTCTTTAGAGAAAAATTACCGCTAACCTCAGAAAAGAGGTGACATTTTGAGCTGTCCCCTCCCCGCGTGCGGGGAGTGCCAGTAGGGGCATCATCGCATTGGGCCGACGGCTCCTGCGAAGCCGCTAGCCGCTACGAATCACGAAGCACGCATTGCTAATCCCCCGCTCCCGGACACTAAGCAATTAATCTACCGGATATGATATAAGCTTTCGGAAAAGGGATGGGCGTTCTACCCATCCCTCCAGAGAGGCGCACTGCGTGCAACAGAGTTTTGCTCATATTATCACGTTCGGTTGAGTACCTATATTGTAGAACGCTGTGGGAGCCGGTGGTAGGGCGAGGGTATACCCAGCCCGGCGTCGCAAGCGATAAAATTTAATTATAGGTAATTAACCGAACATCACACCACCATTCAGGCGGAGGAACCGCCACATCCAGCTGGGCTTTAGTCTGTGACTAGCGCGAGTTCAGCTCTTGCCGGTGCCACACGCTGGGGAAAGAAAATATAAAATGGGTATTCAACCAAACTTGATATTTAACCTATTTTTATTTCGTCAAGTCAGCCCGATTGCTTCTACCAAATCTATCAATTCATCTAGCTCCGGTGGCTTGACAAGGTAACAGCTAACGCCCAATTTTTCCGCTCGCTCTCTTTCTCTCTTTTCTCCAGTGCTGCTCAGCATAACCACCGGGATCACCTTCAGTTCGGGCTGTTGCTTTATCCATGCCAGTAAACTCATCCCATCCCTGTATGGCATTCTCGTGGCAGTCAAAATCAGTGCCGGTAGCGGATAGCGATTCCTAGTATGGTTTTTCACCAGTAAGGTAGTTGAGAGCTTCCTCTCCGCTCGCTGTAAGTTGGACAGAAACATCTAAGTTGCTAACCTTAAAGATAACTTCCAGTAGCTCTAGCTCATCTGGGTTATTTTCTGCTCTCAAAATGGTTTTTTGATCCCCTTTAATCACTATATTACTATAACTGCATATATATATATATATATATATGTATGCAATTATAAAGCCAAGTAATGATTAGTTTTTATTATCTCACATTGGCCGTCGGTGGCAAGGGGATTTCTCTGTCCGGCGTGTCGGGGAATCTCTGACGTTGTAGGCACTGCGTGGGAGCAGGTGTTGGCGGGCTGCGGCGAGATATGAGTAAAATCTAAAATTGTGAGCATCCATACTATCCTCAAACGATTTGAACACTTTGGCGTCCGTCCGGGCTTGGAGCGGAGCCAGCAGCTGTTGGCCAAGTTGGGCAACCCGCACTCCTCAGTGCCGGTTATCCATGTGGCTGGGACGAATGGCAAAGGTTCCGTGTGCGCCTATCTGTCTGCAGTGCTTGCGGAAGCCGGCTATCGCACCGGACGCTACATTTCTCCTCATCTTGTGGACTGGACTGAACGCATTTGCCTGAATGAACAGCCCATTTCACCGGCACAGTTGCAGCAAATACTGCGGCAAATTGAAGACGCCATCCAACCCGACGAGCCCTCACCGACCCAGTTTGAAGTGATAACTGCAGCAGCTTGGCTGTATTTTGCCCAACAGCAGGTGGATGTAGCAGTGATGGAAGTGGGGTTAGGAGGACGCCTGGATGCGACAAATGTGTGCGATAGGCCCTTGGTGAGCCTGATTACTTCCATCAGCTGGGAGCACTGGCAAGTCCTCGGGCCCACTTTAGCTGACATTGCCGGTGAGAAAGCCGGCATCCTCAAGCCCGGGTGTCCCGCTGTGGTGGGGCAGCTGCCTCCGGAAGCTCGGGCGGTGGTGGAAAAACGGATTGCTGAACTGGGCTGTCCGGCGGTGTGGCCAGAACCGGCGGCGGTGTTGGAAAGCGCGTCTCTCTCAGGGGAACACCCCAGATGGGCGTCGTACCAGGGAATTGAGTATCCCTTGCCCTTGGAAGGAGATATCCAGCTTGGCAATTCAGCGCTAGCGATAGCGGGTTTGCAAATTTTGCAAGGGCAGGGGTGGAAGATTTCTGACGAGACGATCGCGGCTGGCATGGCCAAAACTCGCTGGCCAGGACGCCTGCAGTGGGTGACTTGGCGCAACCGGCGGCTGCTGGTTGACGGTGCCCACAATCAAGCTTCCGCTCAGGTGCTGCGCCAGTATGTCGATTCTCTCGATGCCGGTGCGGTAACTTGGGTGATGGGGATACTCGCGAGTAAGGATCGCACCGGCATGTTCAAGGCATTGCTGCGAGCGCAAGACCGGCTGATCCTCGTGCCGGTGCCCGATGCCAATTCCGCTGCGCCCGAAGAACTGGCTGCCGTTGCTCGCACCATCTGCCCAGAGTTAGGGGATTGTCGGTGCTTTGCGGATCTGGAAGCTGGTCTGGAGGTTGCTGCCGAAATGCTTGACAATTTAACCGTTTTGTGCGGTTCGCTGTATTTGATTGGGCATTTCTTGAAGCTGCGTTAGGATGGGCCATCAAGGCACAGGCGAGACGCCTGTGCTACGCCCGGATCTCAAGACGTAGGACAGGCGTCCCGCCTGTCCCAAAAGCGGGAAGACGGAACCAGAAAGACTGGATTTAGCGTTTATTCCAGGTATCGGCGGCACCGGCAACGGCTTGCTCGACTGTTTTTTCTCCGAGCATGGCAGCCTGCAAATTGTCGTAAATGATTTTTTGCAGCTGGTTAATATCCTTTAAGGCTGGGACTAACATCTCGGCGTCTTTCAGCTGGCTGGCACTGACGACACGCGCCTTGTCCACCGGGGTCGGCTGTGCCGGTGTGCTCAAAAAGCTGTCTTTGAGCGCCTCTTTGGTAGAGGGGAGGACATTGGCGGCTTTGGCAAACGCCAGCTGGTTTTTGTCGTTAGTGACAAACAGGGCAAATTTGAGGGCGGCGTCTGGCTGGTCGGTGCTCTGCGGGATGGCCAGGTTCATCACGGCCACATTTTTCTTGCCGGTAGGGCCGGTGATTTCCGGGGCGGCAGCGGAAACCTGGGCGACAGCCGGTGCGTTTTGGGCAATGGTCTTGAAAAATTGCGGGCCTGAATTGAGGAGGGCGATTTCACCAGCTTGGTAAAGCTCAATGGCACGCCGGTGTCCTTGGGTGAGGGCTTCCTTGGGCAGCAGGCCATTTTTGTAGAGGTCTACCCAATATTGAAACGCCGCCAAGCCTTCGGGGGTGTTAAACGCCGCCAAGCCTTGGGCGTCTACCAGCTGTGCCCCCATCTGCACCAAGGATTGCAGCACTTCTGCGGAATCTTCGGGGACAAAGCTGACAAAAAAGGCGTATTTGCCGGTTTTTTCTTTTATTTGCTTGGCGGCATCAGCCAATTGAGCGTAAGTTGCCGGTGGGGAGCTGATGCCTGCTTGCTGGAGGATTTGGGTGTTGTAAATAGTGATGCGAGTGGTGAGATACCAGGGAATTGCAAAGCTTTTGCCATCGAAGCTGCTGGCTTTCCAAATATTTGGTAAATACTGCTCGCGGACGGTGGCGGGCACCTTAGAATCGAGATACAGCCAAGCATTGCGCCCTGCCAGGAGGGAGGCGAAGTTGGGGTTGAGGTTAACAACGTCAGGGGCGGTTCTGGCGGAAACAGCAGCCAGGATCTTGCTTTCCATCGCTGACCAAGGCACGTCCACCCAGCGCACCTTGATGTCTGGGTTCTCTGATTCAAAGGTGGCGATCAGGTTGTTGAAGTAGTCTGTAAATTGCGGTTGCAGCTGCATTGTCCAGAACTCAACTTCCTGACGCCCCGACGCCTGCTGCCCGGGCCCGGGTGTGGGGGTGCAGCTGACGGCCCAAGCTAGCAGAAACCCCAACAGACCAAAGACTGCAAACCGTCTCCAGGTTTTAATTTTGCTCATGGGTGCAAAGCCTTCCATGCCGGTGTCGATAAGTAGTAGAGACTTTACTATAACGAGACAGGGGCAACGGGAATGGGCCTCACCCGGGCAGAAACAGCTGGGAGTTGGCAGAGTATAGATGCAAGCTCGCACTATACTGCCAAGGCGGTTGGTGGCCATAGCTGACCGGTTAAACTGGGTACGATTGGGATATCGCCAACCGCGCAGGGGGGCAACGCGCTTTTCGCCTTTACTGATGCCGGTGTTATTTGCCTAAACCCAAGCCACCCTGATATTCCTCAAGGGACAAAGCCGTGGTTAACGCCTTAAAAAAACTATTTGCCAAAAAAAAGCAAGGGATCGCTGTGGAGATCGCCCCGGACAGGATCAATATCGCCCAGCTGCGCAAGCACGGTCAGGGCTACAAATTGGCCTCCTTCATCTCTGTGGAGGTTCCAGAGGGCCTCTTTCAAGAAGGCCAGATTACTGACGCGCCGGCGGTGGCAAACCTGATCGTGGAAGCGCTGACAGAGCACAAAATCAAGATCGGGCAGGTGGCCACGGCCATTCCGGGCAAAGAAGCCGTGGTGCGCTTGATTCCGGTGCCGGCGGAACTCAACGATCAAGAACTGCGGGATTATATGAACCAGGAAGCGGGGCTGTATTTGCCATTCCCCCGCGAGGAAGCGGATGTGGACTTCCAAAAACTGGGGCTGTTCGTGGATGAAGATGGCATTGAGAAGGTGCAGGTGCTCATGGTTGCCACCCGCAAAGAAATTACCGATATCTATTTAAATATTTTTAAAGAAGCTGGGTTAGGGCTGGATGTTATAGAGGTTACGAGTTTTGCCCTGCTGCGGACGATTCGACAGCAACTCGAACAGTTCACACCGCAAGAGGCAGCCGTGATCGCAGATATCCAGTTTGACAGCACAGAGATTGCCATTGTGGTGGAGGGAATCCCGCAGTTTTCTCGCACGATTCCCATCGGCACCTACCAAATTCAGGCCGCCCTATCGAGAGCGATGAACCTGCCGCCAACGAGAAATACCGACCTGCTGGCCGGGATGACCATTCCCGTGACGCCGGCAGACACCTCAGGACTCGGTACAATGGGAGGTACTAACCCCGGTACGGCTGCCATGCTGAAAATGTTAGGGGAGCTAGCCGATGAAATCCGCCGCTCGATTGACTTCTATCTCAATCAGAGCGAAGAGTTAGAGGTGGCCCAGCTGCTGCTGGCAGGGCCGGGAGCGGCCTTGGGACAGCTGGATGAGTTTTTCATGCAGCGGTTGAGCATGCCCACTTCTGCGGTAGATCCAGTAGAAAGCCTGTCTGTGGAGGTGGGCGATGAAATGACCCCGACGCAGCGAGCGGGATTAGGGGTTGTCTTAGGTTTAGGACTGCGGGAGGTGTAAGGCAATGTACAGCGTGGAGATTAATTTTCTCAATGACCGCCCCGACTACAAGCCCCAACCAAAAGTTATCAAAAAGCAGGGTGGCGGGTTCAAGGTCGCCGACCAGACAGCCCTGATTGCGGGGGTGGCTGTCGGCGTGTTCCTGCCGTCGGTGGTGGGGGGTTTGTGGTTCGTGGCCCAGAGTAAAAATCAAGAATTGCAGCAAAAGCTGGCCAGTCTGGAAGGGGAGTTGAACGGTTTGACGACCAAGGATCAGGAAATTAAACGCATCCAAGCCGAGGCCGATCAAATTAAGGCCCAGACCCAGGGATTGGCCACCCTGTTCAATACCTCAATCAAGCCGATATCCGCGATCTTCCAAGATATCCGCGAGCGGGTTCCCTCTGGGGTTCAAATTAGCAGTATACAGCAGACGGTAACTGTAGACGAAGAATTCAAGAAAACAGCAGCCGCAGCGCCAAAACCACCCGCTACCCCAACACCAACCCCCAGCCCAACACCAGCCGCCACCCCAGCAGGCGGTGCCCCAGCAGGCAGCGCCCCACCACCGGCTGCCCCCCCACCTGGCCCCCCACCCGCACAGGTCAACTGGGAACTATTTAAACAAAAGATTCAGCTTTCAGGCACAGCCAATTCGTTTGACGAAGTGAATGATTTTATGCTAACTCTCAAGCAGTCTCCATTTTTGAATGCCACCGAGGTTAAGCTGGTTGAAGCGAATTTGGTGGAGAATTCCTTAAAGGTGGCACTGCCTGAAATCAAGGGGCCAACACTGGCCGTGCCGGCACCGCCTCCCCAACTTGAACTGCCAACAGTGGTGGAATACAAGATTGAAGTGGGGGTCAACAAGACTTTTGCTTCCCAGCTAGTCCGAGAGTTGACTCGCACCGGCGCGATTGGACTGGCGAGTCGCATTGAAACACTGCAAAACAAGGGGGTTGTTGTTCCATGACAGTCAGTGAAGAGTACCATGGAGAGCAGAGCGGCGAACAAGAGGGTGGTAAAGGTGGGCTATTTGGAATTCAACCAACGCCAACCCTGATGGGGGGGCTGGCCGCCGTTGCTGGAGTGGCAGCAGCTGTCGCTCTGTTC
>CAZJNL010000242.1:0-7040 GCA_964546515.1 uncultured Oscillatoria sp. | reverse complement strand
AGGGCATTTGCCGTGTATGACGGAGAACCCAAGACAGACATTCAGCAAATGCTTCTCAGTAGCGGGCAACTAGCAGGGAATTACCGGCCCGACTGCGAGGATTATAGCACACTCTTCAGACTGGCAGGAGAATTCCCCCATAACAGTTGCTTAGTGCTGCTCAGTTGGGAGCCACCAAAAGACATTACTGCATTAAGAGGTGAAAGCGCACCTGTCCGCACATTATACCTGGATGGTTTAGGTGCGGCGTCTGCTGAACTTCTCCGAGAAAAAGGTTTGCGGGACGAGGATAAATGGCCAGACCTGATTGACACCTACCGGGGCAACCCTTTATGGTTAAACCTAGTTACCACCCTGATTCAAGAATTATTTAGAGGCGGGGTTGCAGAATTCCTGAAATATGATAATGTATTCTTAGGGGAAGAATTGGCTGCTCTCTTGCACCGGCATTTCGAGCGCCTGTCGGAGTTAGAGAAAGAGGTGATGTCCCGCCTTGCGAGTCAAGCCGAGCCGGTGACAGTTTCCCAATTGCTAGAACACATACAGCTATCGCCGTCAGAGGTATTCAGTGCGGTGCAATCTTTAAGCCGGCGTTCATTGATTGAAAAACAGGAACAGGGGCATGAAACACTTTTCACCCTGTCGCCGGTGATCAAACAGTATGTGAAAAACATTTATAGCAATGGACAGTAGAGACGCGACATGTCGCGTCTCTACAGACTGCGTTCGGCCTGCCATCAGGGACATCATCGACAGGCAAGATGCCTGTCCCTGCGAGGTATATCCGTAGGTGGGAGTGCGGCTGTAGGCGCTTGCGCCGTGCTCAAGAGCGCATGCGCCCGCCCGGAACAGCCGGGCCTTAATGTCTAATGTCCTAACCAATGTGGCAAGTGCTAAAAACATTTAATCTGCTTAGGGGAGAGGGGAGGCGGAGCCTCCCGGTATGCGTTCCCAGGCGGTAGACGCGCCAGCGGATCGCCCGCAGGGTGCCGGGGAACGAGTAAAAAGCCCGCACCGGCGGGCGAAAGTCTGTATAGCGTCCGGTTGAAACCTGCCGGCTACTTCTTTAACGCTTCACCAACTTCTTGCTCAGCTTCCGCAGGCGAATCGACTTCGGCGTCACTTCCACCAGCTCATCGGGCCCGATGTACTCCAGAGCCCGCTCCAGACTCATCTCCACCGGCGCTTGCAACTGCACCAGTTCCTCACCGCCAGACGCCCGGTGGTTCGTCAGCTGCTTCGTCTTGCAGACATTGAGATCCAAATCTTGCGGGCGGTTGTGCTCGCCCACAATCATCCCCTTATACACCCGCGTTCCAGGAATAATAAAGAACACGCCCCGATCTTCAGCATTCTTCATCGCATAGAAAGTCGCCACGCCTTCCTCAAACGAAATCAGCACCCCATTGCGCCGCGCTTCAATATCGCCGATGATAGGCCGGTAGTCGAGGAAGCTGTGGTTCATAATTCCTTCCCCGCGAGTCAGGCGCATGAACTCGCCCCGGAAGCCAATCAGCCCCCGCGCCGGGATAGCAAATTCCAGCAGGGTGCGCCCATTCCCGCCAACGCGCATGTCCTGCATTTCGCCCTTGCGCTGTCCGACTCGCTCAATGCAACTTCCCACAGATTCTTCCGGAACATCCAGCACCAGACACTCGAAGGGTTCGCAGGGCTGACTGTTAACTTCCCGGTAAATCACTTGCGGCTGGGATACCTGGAACTCGTAACCCTCGCGGCGCATGGTTTCAATCAGGATGCCCAAGTGCAACTCGCCGCGCCCGGAAACCAGGAATTTGTCGGGGGAGTCGGTTTCTTCCACGCGCAGGGCGACGTTGGTTTCCAGTTCGCGCATCAGGCGATCGCGCAATTGCCGGGAAGTGACAAACTGCCCTTCCTGACCGGCAAACGGGGAATCGTTCACCGAGAACGTCATCTGCAACGTCGGTTCGTCCACCTTAATCAGCGGCAAAGCTTGCGGATCGTTGGGACAGGTAATTGTCTCCCCAATGTTGGCATCGGCAAACCCAGCAACCGCCACAATGTTGCCGGCTGAGGCTTCTTCGATATCAATACGCTTAAGCCCTTCAAAGCCCATCAATTTTGTGATTTTAGCCTTGACAATTGCGCCGCTTTCTGTTACTAGAGCGGCTTGCTGGCCGGCTTTGATGCTGCCGTTGTGGATGCGCCCAATGACGATCCGCCCCAGATATTCGGAATAGTCCAGGGTGGTGACTTGCAGCTGCAGCGACTTGTTGAGGTCGCCCACCGGCGGCGGCACATGGTCTAAGATGGCCTCAAACAGGGGCTGCATGTCTTTGCCTTCCTCGTCGAGCTCTTTTTTGGCTGTGCCATTGAGCCCCGATCCGAACAGGTACGGGAATTCGCACTGATCTTCGTCTGCGCCCAGTTCCAGGAACAGATCGAGCACTTTATCAATAGCGCCGTAGGGATCTGCCTGGGGACGGTCGATTTTGTTGACGAAGACGATCGGGCGCAGTCCTTTTTCCAGGGCTTTTTTGAGGACGAAGCGGGTTTGGGGCATTGGCCCTTCGTTGGCGTCCACAATCAGCAAGCAGCCGTCCACCATGCCGAGCACCCGCTCGACTTCGCCGCCAAAGTCGGCGTGTCCGGGGGTGTCCACGATGTTGATCAGGGTGTCTTTGTATTTGACGGCGGTGTTTTTGGACAGGATGGTGATCCCGCGCTCCCGCTCAATAGCGTTGGAGTCCATGACGCAATCTGGTACGTCTTCCCCTTCGCGGAAGATGCCGGATTGTTTGAGCAGGGCGTCAACGAGGGTGGTTTTGCCGTGATCGACGTGGGCGATGATAGCGACGTTGCGAATGGGGAGAGACATAGGCTGTCAGGGACAATTAGCAGAATGTGACTTGGAATCCCAGTCTGTTTAAATAACTTAATAATTGTAGCTTATTTGTGTGCCGGTTGAGCCGGTGCACAGTGGCGTAAAAGCCGCACTCTCCAGAGGCGTCCCTCGCAGCGTGGGCCAAACGGAGGCTGGCCAGCCAAAGCCCTTGCGCCTGAACCTTGCCGGGGACCTTCAGAAGTCCACCTAGTTGCCAGGATCTTGGTATTGGTTGTGCTTCCAGCGCTGGCGCTTAGCGCTGTTGGGTGGATATACTGCCAAAATCGGGAGCCAATCTCTGCCGGCTTTCTTGAATGCCGGTGGCAAAATGGCTCGACCTGCTCGGCATCAAAACGCGCTCATGGCACATCTATATATATGTTTGTAGGGGCGGGTTCACCTGAAACTTTCTCGTACAGGGAAAGATATAAATAAACCCGCCCTCACCCCGCGCGACTTATAGGAATGGCAGAGGTTCGCAAGAATTTGCGCAAGGGCGGGAGAGGGAAAGCAAACACTTGTGGCGAGTTGCGTTCGCCTCTGTTTCCTTTATCCCTGGAACCCGCGCTTGAAAAAATAGCAAGGGCAGCTTTACTATTTAAAGGAATACCAGCTAGAATCAAAGCATGCCGGCACAACCAAGGGAAATTCAGCGCTATGTCACGCCAGAGGGCAGGGTGCCTTTCGATGAGTGGTTTGACTCCCTCCGGGATGTCAAAACCAAAACCATCATCAACAAAAGACTTAACCGATTAAGTCTTGGGAGTTTGGGAGATTATCGCTCAGTGGGAGAAGGAGTCTGTGAATTGAGGATAGACTTTGGCCCGGGCTACAGGGTGTACTTCGGGCAAATCGGGACAGCAATTGTTATCCTTCTCTGTGGCGGGGATAAAAGCACTCAAGACCAAGACATCCGCAAAGCACAGGAATACTGGACAGACTGCAGGAGTTGAGACAATGCCTAAAAGTTTACCTTACCATGACTTTCTGATTTCACGCCTCAAAGATCCAAGTTATGCGGCTCGCTATCTGGAAACTCACTTTGAATTGGAGGAAGGGGAAGACCCAGATCCAGAACTGATTCGGCTGGCACTCAGCCATGTAGCTGAGGCTCTTGGCGAACCGCAGATGACTCCAGAGCAAGCCAAACTGCACCGAGAAAAATTAGATGAGTTACTGTCTCAGCGCGGGAGTGAGGCAATTTACAATTTGGGACAGTGGCTTAACGCGCTGGGATTAAAACTAACGGTGACTGTTTGTGAGAGCGCCAGTGAAAGTGTCACAGAGGCTGCCAGCAGTTCAGAAGTGCCGTCTGAAGTGCCGGTTTAATATATTAGAATTGGCAGGAAAAATAGGGATAAGTTAGCGCCTGCTCGCGGTAGGCTGCACCGGCACCATGCCGGCACCGCCAGCAAGAATGGGGGCGATTGTCTGTGAGGGTAGCGACAATCGCCTTTGCATTACTGCTCGCCTTGTTTCCAATCCTCCCCGCCCGGTAATTCAGCTAAATGCTCATCGAGAATCTCAGGTAAATCCCCGGCTGAATAGACATAAGTGAGAGCCAGCAACTTCTGAGCGGCTGCGATTATCTGCGCTCTGTCGAGTAATTGTGCGAGCTGAAACGGACTTAATCGCCCACCCCGCACTTCCGCACTAGCCGGACGGATTGCTGCCTTGAGGGATTCTTCCAGGACTGGCTCCCACTCATCTGCTTTGATGTAGTAAGATGTCTTATTATCCTTGAGATTCAGCTCTTGAATTTGTTGAACAGAATCTCCGATTGAGGCTGCCCAAGAATTGGTCAGTCGCTGCTCGACTTGATTTTTAAGCAAGTGAACCATCAGCCTGACTGTAAAAGATTTGATATTCCGCAATATTGCCTGTCTGCTCATTCCCTCTAGCTCGTCTACCAGTGCTAAAGCGTCCTCATAGCGCCCCTCTATGATGCTATGTCTTAAATCGGTTAGTTCCTGAGTCATAACGGTTTCCTTCACTTGCCGGTGGTGATCAGCTTAATATAACACGAATGCTAAGGCAGTCGGCACTGGGTGCGTGCCTTGGATCTCCGGCGGTTGTAGCCGCCCTTGGCTGCTTCCCGCAGGGGAACCGCAGCTCATCAAACAAAACCCGCCTTCGCGGGTTTGAAAGCCCTAGATGTGAGGGCAAAAATGAGATGCTCGGCACTTGGCTGAGAAAGCCGGTTTCTTGAAGTTTCCGGGTTTCTGGAATTTTGTTGAAAGGCTAGCTGCTGAACTCCACGACTGCTTGACTGTGAAACCTGGGAAACTGTCACAAAGGGGCGAGCTGCCGGGGAAACAAATATTTATAATTGAGGTTAGTAATTGAGAGGTGAATGGAATGTATTTCAATTTGGCAAGCTTCACGGCTGGACTGGTGATTTTGCTGCTGCTGGCATTTGGCGTGCTGCAATGGGTGCACATACCCGCCGGCAGCTTTCTCGACTGGGTAATTGGCGGTGTGAGTTTTTGGTGGCTTTTGATAATTGTTACTGTACCTTGGAATATCCACTTTAAAGCCAAAGAAGTTTTAGCAGAAGCTGAGCAGTCAGCTGAAAAAGGAATTGCGGTTGATGGCAAGCAAATCAAATACGTCAAACTTTTGGCGAAGCGAGCGCTGCTGGCAGCTATCGCACTCCATTTGCTTTCAGCTGCGGGACTTTACGCTCTCGCCATCACAGGCATCAGTGGGGTTGGCTACATCAGTTCTGGCGCTGCATTGCTGTTAACTCTTTTGCGACCGGCAGTGCGAGCTTATGAATATCTGGCGGCGCGACTGGCGATGATTGGAGAGCAAGTGAAATATCCTCGCGAAGATGTTTTGGAACTGCGCGATCGCGTTGCCGGTTTGGAGTCAGCTGTCAAGAACCTGCAAGAACAGCTTGACCCCAACAGTGAAAGTTCTTGGACGTCGTCGCAACAGCGGCAATTAGAAGGCGCTGGCAACGATTTAACTCGCATTGCTGCGTCTTTAGAGCAATTGCGAGCCGCAAATCAAGCCGAGCACGACCGGCTGGGGCGGGAAGCGCAGAATGCGATCGCGCAGCTGAATGCTGACAGTCAATTTTTAGACAGGGTTCGCGAAATAATTCGGTTTTTTAAAGAGGCGTAATCTCCCAGAGACGCGACATGTCGCGTCTCTACATTCCCGACTCTGTTTCTACCACAAACCAGGTTTCTTTAAGAAACCTGGTTTCTTGACAATCGCCCCACAGTCTAAAGCAACCCAGCCTCTTCATAGAGGCGTCTGAGCAGCGCCATAATCTTCTTGCCGTACTGCAAATCTGCTGACCATCGCCCGCTGAGGTACTCCACTGTGGGGGCAATTCCCCGCGTCAGAAAGCGAAACCTCGGAGCGACGACTTCCTGCACTAAAGGTTCCTTAGTGGCGTAGGCTTTTAGATGCTGGATGTGCGCTCTGACGCCAATTCTAGCACTGGGGAAAGACGCCCCAGAAGCGCCTGTGCCAATGCCTCCCAAACCGCCAAAGTTGTTTTGTGCCGGTTTGAGTGAGCCGCCAAAGCTGAGAAAGTTTGTCTCCAAACACATTTGACAGAAGGCGATGTCATAGTTGATGCCTTCAATAATGCCTTCTTCTCGGTAGATCTTGGGGATATCTGGAAACTGAAGCAGGGCTGTTTCACTGTTTGCTTTGAGAAACATCATTAGCTGCAATTCGGTGGTGTTGCCCGGGCCGGCGAGCCGGTCGAGCTGACGCCGGCACAGATTTAAGATAGAGCGGAGAGCGACTGTGCCGGTGGCGGCGTCCCAGCTGACAGAGATATTGAATTCCCGCAGTTCGATGGCTCTGATATAAACAATATTTCTGTGCGAGACGCGGCGGATTTGGGTGGCTTGAGAGAGATCGACCCCCAAGCTATCTGCTAGATCGATGGGAATATAGGCGTTGCCATTGACAATCGCGCCCTCTTCGCCGTATAGTTGACCGTTGAGGTTGATATTGCACGCCCGATAGGTGTCTGCCGGCTGGGGAGCGGGAGCGGGCGGGGGTGCCCCACCAATCCATGCCGCCAGTCCGTCTGCAATGCCGGCTGCTATGTCGCGGCGTCGATTTTGGATCAGGTAGCGGTCATCGGGGTTGGAGAGGGAGCCAACTTCCATCAGCAGGGAGGGGATGACAATTCCCCGGCAGAATGGTA
>CAZJNL010000241.1:0-7076 GCA_964546515.1 uncultured Oscillatoria sp. | reverse complement strand
GGAGTTGGGAATGCCGGCAATTGCGCTCACGGATCACGGCGGGATGTACGGCGCGATTGAGCTGATAAAAGTCTGTCGCGGCAAAGGGGTAAAGCCGATTATCGGCAATGAAATGTATGTGGTAAACGACAGTGTTAAAAACCCGAGGGGGTATTACAGACCGCACCACCAAGTTGTTTTGGCGAAAAACAATCAAGGCTATAAAAATTTGGTGAAGCTGACGACGAAATCTCACCTGACCGGCATGCAGGGGAAAGGGATAATGGCCCGCCCTTGCATTACCAAAGAACAGCTGGCAGAGTACAGGGAAGGGTTAATTGTCACCAGTGGGTGTCTGGCCGGTGAACTGCCGAGACTGATTCTGAATGACCGGCTGGAAGAGGCGAAGCAGGTGGCTAAGTGGTACAAAAATTTATTTGAGGACGATTATTATTTAGAGATTCAAGACCACGGCAACTGGGAAGACCGGATTGTGAATGTGGGAATCGTGAAGATTGGGCGGGAGTTGGGAATTAAAATTGTTGCCACCAATGACTCGCACTTTACGTTTTGTACTGACGTGGAAGCTCACGACGCCCTGCTGTGCGTGCAAACCGGCCAGCTGATTACAGACGAAAAGCGCATGCGCTACAGCGGTACGGAATATCTCAAGTCCGCTGAGGAGATGGGGAAGCTGTTCCGCGACCATTTGCCGGATGATGTGATTCAGGAGGCGATCTCCAACACTTTGGAAGTCGCCAAGAAAGTCGAACAGTACAACATAATGGACGAGCCGCGCATTCCTAACTATCCCATCCCTGCCGGTCACACTGCTGATACTTATGTGGAGGAACAGGCTTGGGAAGGACTGCTAGAGCGGTTAGAGGCAAAATCCCGCTCGGAAATCAAGCCGGTTTACAAAGAGCGGCTGGAGTATGAGCTGAAGATCATTCAGCAGATGGGGTTTTCCAGTTACTTTTTGGTGGTGTGGGATTATATCAAATATGCCAGAGATCATGGCATTCCTGTTGGCCCGGGTCGGGGTTCTGCAGCGGGATCTCTTGTGGCCTACTCGTTGAAAATTACTAACATTGACCCGGTGCATCACGGGCTGCTATTCGAGCGATTCTTGAACCCAGAGCGGAAATCCATGCCGGATATTGACACGGATTTCTGTGTTGAAAAGCGCGATCGGGTGATAGAATATGTTACAAGTAAGTACGGCGAAGACCGGGTGGCGCAGATTATTACCTTTAACCGGATGACCTCCAAGGCGGTTTTGAAAGATGTGGCCCGGGTGCTGGACATTCCTTACGCGGAATCGGACAAGATGGCTAAGTTGATTCCGGTGTCGCGGGGAAAACCGGAGAAACTCTCGGTGATGATTTCGGATGAAACGCCGGAACCGGAGTTTAAAAAAGCTTATGACAGCGAGGAAAAAGTCCGGCGGTGGCTGGATATGGCGCTGCGGATTGAGGGGACGAATAAAAGCGCTGGGGTGCACGCTGCCGGTGTGATTATTTCAGCGGTTCCCCTGGATGAGATTGTGCCGCTGCAGCGGAATGATAAAGGCGCGGTCATCACGCAGTATCCTATGGAAGACCTGGAATCTCTGGGGCTGCTGAAAATGGACTTTTTGGGTTTAAAAAATCTGACGATGCTCCAGAAAACGGTGGATTTGATTAACAAAACACACCGCCTCAATATCAATCCAGAAATGCTGCCAGATGACGCCCGAAAAGCTCAAGAAAAATTCGCAACGCTGAAAAAGCTGCCTGAAGATGTTGAGAAAGCTTATAAAGTTTTAGAGAAAGGTGAGCTGGCAGGCATTTTTCAGTTAGAATCTTCGGGGATGCGCCAGATCGTGCGAGACTTGAAGCCATCTTGTCTGGAAGATATTTCCTCGATTTTGGCGCTCTACCGGCCCGGACCTTTGGATGCCGGTTTGATTCCGCTGTTTATTAACCGCAAGCACGGCAGGGAGCCCATTAAATACCAGCACTCGCTGTTAGAGCCGATTCTCCAAGAGACTTATGCAGTTCTGGTTTACCAGGAGCAAATTATGAAGGTGGCCCAAGATTTGGCCGGCTACTCCTTGGGGCAGGCAGATTTGCTGAGGAGATCGATGGGAAAAAAGAAGCCCGAAGAGATGCAGAAACAGCGGGAAATTTTTATGGACGGGGCGGCGAAAAATGGGGTTAAACGCGCCATAGCCGAAGAGTTGTTCGAGCAAATGGTGAAGTTCGCGGAGTATTGCTTCAACAAGTCCCACTCCACGGCTTACGCCTATGTCACCTATCAAACCGCCTATCTGAAGGGGAATTATCCGGTTGAGTACATGGCGGCGCTGCTGACGGCGAACAGTGACGACCAGGATAAGGTGAAGAAATACATCGCCAACTGCTTGAGTTCGGGAATTGAGGTGGAGCCGCCGGACATTAATCGCTCTGAGGTGGATTTCACGCCGGTGGGAAATAAAATTATGTTTGGTCTGTCCGCAGTCCGAAATCTGGGAGATGGGGCGGTTGCGTGTATTTTGGCGGCGCGGAATAAGGGAGGAGCGTTTAAGTCTCTGGCGGATTTGTGCGACCGGGTAGATTTGCGCACCGTCAACAGCCGCGCTCTGGAATCTCTGATAAAATGCGGAGCGCTGGACAAGCTCAACCCCAACCGGCAGCAATTAATCGAAGACCTGAAGCTCGTGATTCCTTGGGCGCAAGACCGGGCTAAAGACAAAGAAATTGGTCAGGGCAATTTATTGGATCTGCTGAACGGTATGGGAGCAGGTTCAGGAGCCAGCCAGGGTTTTGAAGCCGCCCCGAAAGCCAAGCCGGTTCCGGATTTTCCCCAGAAGGAAAAATTGAAGTTTGAAAAAGAGTTGCTGGGCTTCTATGTGTCCGACCACCCCCTGAAATTCGCGCAGAAAGCCGCCAGCCAGTTGCGTACTGAGCCAGTCAGTCTCAGCCAGCTGGACGCGAAGCAGGGGAAAACTGTCAAGGCGATCGTGATGCTGGCAGACGTGAAGACGATCACGACTAAGAAAGGCGAGCGGATGGCGCGTCTGCAAATCGAAGACTTGGAAGGTAAAGCTGAAGCCGTAGTTTTTCCCCAGGCTTACGAACAGATTAGCGAATTACTGAAAACAGACGAGCCTGTAGTCATCTCAGGCAGAGTGGAGAAGCAAGACGAGCGAACCCAGCTGCTTGTTGAGAAGGTGGAGCGCATCGATCCGGAGAGCGGGAAGATTGTAGAATCGAAGGCGCAGGGGGTAAAAGAGGAGGACTCGCCTTCCGCCGGCACATCTGTGCGAAAAGCCGCTGAAAGGTTGGGTTTTGCGCCGGTCAGTCTCAGCGAGCTGGACAAGCACAAAGGGAAAAAAGTCTTCTGCGCTGTGACGCTGAAAAAAGTTAAGCAGATAACGGCTAAAAATGGCGAGGACATGGCGTTTCTGCAACTCCAAGACCCCGACAGTGAAGCTGAAGCGGTTGTTTTTCCCCGGACTTACGCGAGTGTTGCGTCATCTCTGGTCGCAGAGGCTTCTCTGCTGATCTGGGGGAAAATGGAAGAGCGCCAGGAGAAAACCCAGGTGATTGTTGAAAATGCGGTGCGGATTGAACCGGCTCAGTTCGTGACGCTGGAACTGACGCCGCAGCTGGTGCTAAATCCGGGAAAAATCAGCGACCTGCAGATGATTTTGCAAGAATACTCAGGGGAGAAAGATAAGCCAAAAGTGCCGGTGATAGCCACTGTTGCCGGTCAGCGCCCGCGTGAAGCGATTCGCTTCGGACACGAATTCTGGGTGCAAGACTGCCAAAGCGCTGTAGACCGGCTCAATGCCAGTGGGTTTCCCGCCCGCATTTCTGGGAGTGCCGGTGCACCTGCAGAGGAAATCGATTTTTGAGCAGTAGGGTGCGTTTCCCCCGAGAACGCACCCTACTGGTAAGTAAGCCGTAGGGGAACGCACCCTACCTTCAAGAAACCAGGTTTCTTTAAGAAACCTGGTTTCTGATGCAGCCGGCACTTATAGCTTTTCTCATATCCGTGCGGTACATTTTTCGCTTCCGCGTTCATCCGGGACAGGGAGACGCGATAAATCGCGTCTCTACAAGAGAAAGGAGCATTAAATTTCCAGGGCGAACTCAAGGAGTATTTTCCTCTTTGAGCGTTACCGCTAGCCGAAATACCAGCGCCTCCAGCAACTCTACCCGGGTGTAAATTTCAGAACCGCCGGTTTCGGACAGCATCTTGTCGAGTTTCTCCCACTTTTGTTTGGCTGACTCGGAGAGACTGTTCATCCGGACGCGAGCCTCAACAACCTTTTTGAGCGCAGTTCGGATAAATTCTGGATCGGGGTCTTTTTCTTCTAAGATAGCTTGGAGCAAGTCAGCGGCATGTTCTGGATTTTTGATATCTTCAATCATAAACTCTCGCTCGCGCTCCCTGGTCGGCATTTTCATATTTCTCACAAGATTTACTGTCTTGCTATACTATAATGTAGCAATAGACAGTCAGTTTAGGACAGGGCATCTCACTTGCTAGTAGGGATAGGGATCGGAGGGAACGCCTGTCCTACGTCCTAACCTCAGTGGCTACTTCTATAGTGTGGGGGCGGGTTTATCTAAAAGATGCCGGTGGGAGACAAAAAATGTTTGCTTTCCCCGCCCCTAGCCGGTGGTAGCGAGGGCACCGGTGGGGCTAAAGCCCAACTACAAACGGTGGGGCTAAAGCCCTACTACAAACGGTGGGGCTAAAGCCCGGCTACAAACGGTGGGGCTAAAGCCCTACTACAAACGATCATTCCTTATTGCCGGTGCGCTGCACCTTGCACCACGATCCAATATCCCAAGCGCCGCTTGAATTGCCGGTTAAATCGCAATCTGCAATCGTTCCCGCACCTTTTTCCAGCACCCACACCGCCTTATACCCGTTCCGATTGATCTTGCACCGGCGAATCACCGGATTCCCCCCCTGCATGATTAGCACCCCCGCACCGGCATTTCCAAAAATATCGCAATCTTCCACCGTTCCCAAACCCTTTTCGCTGACATATACGCCGACATTCTTCCCGTCATGGATAGCGCACCGGCGAATCACCGGATTGCCCCCCTCGCTGATTTGCACCCCCACACCGGCATTCCCAGCAATGTCGCAATCCTCTACAGTTCCCTGCCCGTTTTTAAACACCCACACGCCCACACTATTTCCACTGTAAATCTTGCACCGCCGGACAATCGGATTCGCTTTTACTCCCTCGATAGCAATGCCAGCGCCCGTTTCAGATGTAATCTGACAGTCCCCCACAACAAGACATCCTTGATCTACGTAAATAGCGCTGTCATTTGGGTCGCCACTCTCCCGAAGTGGTGCCCGTCCCCGCACACTTAAATTGCGCACCACTGCATAATCCGCCCGCATCTGCAGACACGGCGAATCCGCGCAATCAATAACAATTTCTTCCCTCGCGCCGTCGCCAATAATTTCCACCGGCTTGTCAATCACCACCCCCTCACTGTAAACCCCGGGCTGCACCAGAATGCGCGTGCCGGTTTGAGCCTTTCCCACCGCCTCACTTATGCTCCTGCAGTCGCCCCGACCCAGTTTAGAAACCACCAGCGTCTGACTGCTCAAATCCCCAATCACTTCCTCAGCTGACTGGTAGCGCCGCTCGATGTTTACTTGCAACAGCTTATCCAGAACCCGCCCCAATTTCTCACTCACCGGCGTTTTCAAATATTCCCGCCAACACCCCACCCAACTGTAGCCACTTCTCACCCACAGCTTAAACGGGGAAATCCCTGTCAGCAAATGAAAGCAAGTCGCGCCCAAACTGAACAAGTCACTCGCCGGATACGCTTCGCCACGCTCCATTTGTTCAAGCGGTGCATATCCGTTAGAACCAATTGACGTTCCCGGTTTTGCCATAACCGTTGCCGTCAACTCCTTGGAAGCCCCAAAATCAATCAGCACCAGCAGGCAGTTGCGGCTGCGGCGCATAATATTCTGAGGCTTGATATCCCGGTGAATCACCTGATGCTCGTGGACAAATCCCAGCACCGGCAGCAGGTTGTTCAGCACTTCCCAAATCTTTTCCTCGCTAAACGCCCCCTGCTGCTGCAACTCCTCCTTCAAATCCCGCCCCTCAATAAACTGCTGCACAAGATACAGCCGCCGGTCTTCCTCAAAATAAGCATAAAGGGCGGGAATTTGCGGATGCTCTCCCAGCTGTTGCAGTCGCCGCGCCTCTTCCCCAAACAGCTGGGTTGCCTTCTGCAGCGCTGAACTGCCTTGCGCTGTCGGTGCCAGTTGCTTGACGACGCATCGCTCGTTCAGCTTGTCTATATCCTCCGCTAGATAAGTTCTGCCAAATCCCCCCTGTCCGAGGGGTTTGATGATGCGGTATCGACTTCTCAGCACCGGCTGCAATTTTGCCCCGCAACTGGTGCAAAATTTGTTGCCATCAGGATTCTGGGGATTCTGGCAATCGGGGTTGAGGCAGCAGACCATAGTTGGGTAAATGTCAGGAGGTGACTTTTATTATATGCCGGTGCCGGTTTTTATTTCAACTGTAGAGTGCCGGTGTTTCTTTGAACCGCCAAGACGCAGAGGGCGCAGAGGGAAGAGAGGTGTGAGGGAATCAGAGAAGTCCGCGTTGGCGCACGCCGCGCTTTCTTAGGCGGACTTCGTTTGTCGCAGTGAGTTTCAATCGCCGGGAATCTCGGCTACAAGAGAATCTGCGTGCATCTGCGTGCATCTGCGGTTCCTACTCCCCTTGCCAAATCTTAACCGTCTTGTCCCAACTCCCACTCACCAAACGGGTGCCATCGGGACTGAACGCCAGCGAAGTAACCGGCCCAGAATGCCACCTCAAACTGTACAGCAATTGCCCATTCTGCAAATTCCACATCTTGATTATACTGTCCCGGCTGCCACTAGCAAATGTCTCGCCATCCGGACTTATCGCCACCGCCTGCACCCATGACGAATTGCTCAGCGTGTAGAGCACTTTCCTCGCACCCACATCCCAAATCTTCACTGTTTTGTCTTCACTCCCACTCACGATTTTATTGCCATCCGGACTGAACGCCAAAGAGCGCACT